>JAPKCR010000429.1 GCA_026421135.1 Sulfitobacter sp.
TGCGGTTCAAGAGGCGTGGGTCGACCTACAGGTCGCGCAATGCGGATACTGTCAGGCAGGGCAAATCATGCAGGCCGCGTCGTTTCTGGACCTGAATTCAGAACCTACCGACGATCAGATTGACGCCGCAATGAGCGGCAATTTGTGCCGCTGCGGAAGTTATCCGCGGATCCGCGAAGCAGTGAAATCCGCTGCAACCAAGTTGAAAAGGGTCTGATATGGGACGCGTAAAAACGATTGCCCGCCGTAGCTTCTTGATCGGATCGGCCGCTATTGCGGGGGGCGTTGCCTTTGGCACGTATCTCTACAAACGCGAGGGCGAGAACCCGTTGCTCGCAGATCTCAAGCGGGGTGAAACCGCGATCAACCCTTACGTCAAGATCGATGCCCAAGGGATCACCCTAATCACTCCGCGTGCGGATGTGGGGCAGGGGGCATGGTCGATGCAGGCGCATCTGATCGCCGAAGAACTGGACATAGATCCCTCCACCGCGACCCTTTCTCCGGGGCCTGCCAGCGCTATCTATTACAATGGCGTGGTCGGGGCCGAGGCAATGCCGATTGCCGCCACATCCGATACTTTGCTCGCCCGCACGGGACGCGGGGCTGCAGATGTTATGGGCAAGTTGATGGGGCTGCACATTACTGGCGGGTCATCGACGGTGCCGGACATGTATGACCGCCTGCGCATGGCGGGGGCTGTCGCCCGCGAAACGTTGATCCGCGCGGCGATGAAACAGACCGGCCTTCCGCGTGACCAACTAAGCACCGAAAACGGCTGCGTTGTCCTGCCAGACGGGCTGAAGATAGAATATCTTGATCTGGCGGTTGCTGCCGCAGAGATCGAACCGGTTCAGGACGTGACCCTGCGTGACCCATCGCAATGGCGCTATCTGACCAAGCCGCAAAAGCGCACGGACATCGTTGCCAAGTCAACCGGCACGCTGACCTATGGCATCGATATGGTGATGGACGACATGGTCTATGCCACCACTCGAACCAACCCCGCGATTGGCGGCGGTTTAATCGGATTTGACGCCGAAACGGCCAAGACGATGCGCGGCGTTCGCGATGTCCTGGCAATTAATGGCGGAATTGCCGTTGTGGCAGATAACACGTGGCGGGCCTTTCAGGCGGCGCAGGCGGTCGATTGTGACTGGGGCCCATCACCTTATATCGGGAACACCGCTGAACAGTTCGAAGCTGTTGCGGCATCCCTAACCGAAGATTACCAAGACAGCCGTTTTAAGGACGAAGGCGACGTGACTGCCGCCCTTGACGGGGTTGATGTGATCGAGGCGGAATACCGCATTCCCTATCTTGCCCACGCCCCGCTGGAACCCATGAGCGTCGTGGTCAAAATGACCGAAACCCGTTTGGATATCTGGACGGGCACGCAAATCCCGCGTTTCGTGCAGGCCAACATGGCTAAGTTGACAGGGCTAGATGCGGATAACATCCATGTGCATGTTTTGATGTCGGGCGGCAGTTTTGGTCGCCGGCTTGAGGACGATTACATCGCGCAGGCTGTCGAAATCGCCATGCAACTGCCCGATACCCCGATCAAGATGATCTGGCAGCGCGAAGAAGACTTCACCCATGATTTCCCCCGTCCGCTGGCCTTGGCCCGTGCAAAGGGCGCTGTGAAATCCGGCGCGTTGGATGCGTTTGATCTGTCGATTGCAGCGCCTTCGGTGACTGAATCGTCGCTAGCGCGATTGGGTCAGCCAGCAATCGGACCTGATGTGGCGATTGTGGCGGGCGCGTGGGATCAGCCATTCGCGATCCCAAATTACCGTGTCACGGGCTATCGCACACCGGCGATGGTGCCGGTCAGTTCATGGCGTTCGGTGGGGGCGTCTGGAAACGGGTTTTTGCACGAAAGCTTTATGGATGAACTGTGCCATGCCGCAGGTGCTGACCCGCTGGCAGAACGGCTGCGCCTGTGCTGGCACGAACCGTCGCGCAAGGTGCTTGAGGCAGTGGGCGAGATGTCGGATTGGGGCAGCGACCTTGGTCCGAACCGCGGGCGTGGCCTAGCGTTCACCCTTGCGTTTGGCGTGCCAGTTGCTGAGGTGGTCGAGGTCACAAACACGGATGATGGCATTCGCATCGACAAGGTATTCGTGGCCGTCGATGTGGGCCGTGTGCTGGACCCTGTGAACTTTGAGGCGCAGGTACAAGGCGGGGTTATCTTTGGCCTGGGCCACGCAATGAACTGCGAGTTGACGTATCTCGATGGCGTTGCCGAGCAGGAAAATTTTCACGTCTACGAGGGGATGCGCCTGTATCAGACGCCGGAAATCGTGGTGCGCGGCCTTGAGAACGGCGACAAGATCAGGGGCATTGGTGAACCGGGTGTTCCGCCCGCAGCACCCGCGCTGGCAAATGCTATTTTTGCTGCAACTGGTCAACGGATCCGCGAATTGCCGCTGTCCAAATCAATTGATTTTGTATGAGAATACTTGCGCTGGCTCTGCTCATCGCAGCGCCAGTTGCTGCCCAAGACGCGCCGACCAAGGCGCAAGGGCTCGCCGCGTGGGATGAAATCTATGCGGTGACCTCGCATCCACGCTGCACAAATTGCCATGTGGACGAGGGCGGCGTGCCAATGTGGAACGGACTGATCTATGGCGCGGACACAGTTCATGGCATGCATGTGCAGGCCGATGAAAGCCGCGTGGGTGCTGAGACGTTGCCCTGCCGGACCTGCCATATAGGCGCGGCATCGGTCAATGCGACCCCGCATGCCCCCCCTATGATCGACGACGCATGGCGCTTGCCTCCGGTTGAACTGGCGTGGTTTGGGAAATCCAGCAAAGACGTCTGTGAGCAGCTGCGCGACCCAGAAACCAACGATGGCTTTGCGATGGACGGCGTTGCATCACATCTGGAGACTTCGGCTTTTGTGGCATGGGGTTTTAATCCCGGCGCCGGTCGCAGCGAGCCACCCGGAACACTGGACGAGATGGTCGTCGCGTTGAACCTTTGGGCCGCGGCGGGTACGCCCTGTGCAAATGATCCCTAAACGGCAGGTTCTGTCCAAAAATCCTTGACCTATTTCCATCCGGCTTGTTCGGTAGGGTATGGATATTTTGCACATCACCCGCCCCGCTGCCGTCACAGGCCTTGAAGACATCCCCATGCCATCGGTGGATGCAAAGGCTGCACAAACACTGGTCGCGCGCTGTCCCGTCGCCGCTGAAACCCCGCTTGTTCAGGCAGAGGCGTTGGCCGTCGAGGCAGGCGTGGCCGAACTGTGGGTCAAAGACGAACGCGGCCGCATGGGGCTTGGCAGCTTCAAGGCGCTGGGCGCGGCCTATGTCATCGCTTGCGACAAGGAACGCGGCGATCATCGCGGGCGCACCTATGTCAC
>JAPKCR010000430.1 GCA_026421135.1 Sulfitobacter sp.
CGTGTTCTTCGGCGGCTTGGCTGCTGTTTTGTACTGCATGTTTGGCTGGTGGTCTGAAGTAGTTGCGGAAAGCAAGATCGGCGATCATACAAGTGTTGTCCGCATTGGCCTGCGCTATGGCTTTATCCTGTTCATCATGTCCGAGGTAATGTTCTTTGTTGCATGGTTCTGGACCTTCTTCAAAGAAGCCCTGTACCCGATGGATGCCTTCCCCGGATCCACATATGTGCAGCCCGATATTATCCCGGTCGACGCCTTTCACCTGCCGCTGATCAACACATTGATTCTTCTGCTGTCCGGCTGTGCCGTGACATGGGCGCACCATGCGTTGGTACATGAAAACAACCGCAAAGACCTGGTTGCCGGTTTGGCCATCTCGATTGTTCTGGGCGTGATGTTTACTGCGTTCCAAGCCTTTGAATATTACGAACTGCTGGTTCACGATGATTGGACATTCGGTGGCGATCTGTTCTTTTCCAGCTTCTTTATGGCAACGGGCTTTCATGGCTTCCACGTCTTGATTGGTACGATCTTTCTGACGGTTTGCCTTATCCGCGCGATCAGAGGCGATTTTACGCCCGAACAGCACGTCGGTTTCGAAGCCGCAGCATGGTACTGGCACTTTGTTGACGTTGTATGGCTGTTTCTTTTCTTTGCCGTCTACATGTGGGGCATCTAAGCGCTCACCTGCTTGCAAACCGGCACGCAATCACTAAAAGCATTAGGCGCGTGAGGGGAACCTTGCGCGCCTTTGCATTAAAGTTGCCCCATTGGTAACCAACCTCAAGAGAGCTATATGCGCCGCACGCTATTCCTGCTGATTATCGGCCTTGGGGGGGCTGCTATCCTGATCTCTCTTGGGGTCTGGCAGGTCCAGCGGCTTGCTTGGAAACAAGCAATTATCACTGACATCAACATGCGGATTACCGCGACACCGGTCGCGCTGCCCGAAACTATCGATCCGATTGCCGACGCGTATCTGCCCATCGTCGCTGACGGGATCGTCGGGGATGGCGAACTTCATATTTTGGTCTCGCAAAAGGATGTCGGCGCGGGATACCGCATTATTGCACCATTTAAATTGCAAGACGGCCGCCAGATCATGGTCGACCGCGGCTTTGCCCTTGCCACTGCGAAAGACACTGAACGCGCCATCGGGCAGGCGACAGTGATTGGCAATTTGCAATGGCCCCAAGAAACTGACAGCTTTACGCCTGCACCTGATATGAATGCCAATATCTGGTTTGCCCGTGATGTCGATGCAATGGCCCGCGCGCTGCAGACACTTCCCGCTCTGCTGGTGGTGCGGACCAGTTCACTTGACGAACCCGAAGTAAGCCCATTGCCCGTGGATACCGCTCGTATCCCGAATGATCATCTGCAATACGCCATTACCTGGTTCTCACTTGCTGCAATCTGGCTCGGCATGAGCCTTTTTTTCCTGCGCCGTCGTGGCGCGTCCAAAGTCGAAAGCTGACCTTCCTTATGCGCTATGTATCTACTCGTGGATCTGCCCCCGTTCTGAACTTCGAAGAAGCTCTGCTCACCGGACTTGCTCGTGATGGTGGACTTTATGTGCCTGAGACGATCCCGAAGCTTTCGCGCGAAGATCTGACTGAAATGGCGACGATGTCGTACGAAGATGTTGCATTCAAAGTGATGCGCCCCTTTGTAGGTGACACGTTCACGGATGCTGAGTTCCGACAGTTGATCACCAAAGCCTATGCTGGGTTCAATCACACGGTTCGCGCACCTTTGGTTCAGCTGGATCAAGGGCACTTCTTACTGGAACTCTTTCATGGGCCTACGCTAGCTTTCAAAGATTTCGCCATGCAATTGATCGGCCACATGTTTCAGGCCGTGTTGTCGCGCAAAGGCGACCGGGTGACCATCGTCGGGGCAACCTCTGGGGATACCGGATCAGCCGCGATCGAAGCGTTCCGCGGCTTGGACAATGTCGATATGTTCATCTTGTACCCGCATGGCCGGGTTTCTGACGTACAGCGCCGCCAGATGACCACGCCCTCCGAAAGCAATGTTCACGCATTGGCGATGGACGGGGATTTCGACGATTGCCAGGCCCGCCTGAAGGATATGTTCAATGACCATGACTTCCGCGATGGCGTTAAGCTGGCTGGCGTGAACAGCATCAACTGGGGCCGTGTATTGGCGCAGGTCGTCTATTACTTCACCGCAGGGTTGGCGATGGGCGCGCTGGATCGTAAGGTCAGCTTTACCGTCCCAACAGGCAACTTTGGCGATATTTTTGCGGGATATATTGCGCGCGAAATGGGTTTGCCTATCGCGGATCTGGTCGTTGCTACAAACCAGAATGACATCCTGCATCGTTGCCTGACGACAGGCGGTTATCACAAGGGCGAAGTACACCCCTCGATCAGCCCGTCGATGGATATTCAAGTCAGCTCGAACTTCGAGCGCGCGTTGTACTTCGCTTATGGTCAGGACAGCGCCGCGATCAACGGCTTGATGGCTGATCTTGCCAAGGGCGGATTTGATGTGGGCGACAATGCTCTGCGTGATCTGAAGAATACGTATAAATCTGGCCGTGTCTCCGAAGAGGACACCTCGGCCACTATCAAGGAATTTTTCGCCAATACAAATGAGCTGCTGTGCCCGCATTCTGCCATCGGTGTTCGGGTTGCCCAAGCGATGCGAGATCCGGCAACGCCTATGATCACTTTGGCCACAGCGCACCCGGCAAAATTCCCCGATGCGGTTGAGGCTGCAACCGGCGTGCGCCCTCCATTGCCACCCCATATGGCCGACTTGTTTGATCGCAAAGAGCGGATGACCCGCGTGCCAAACGATCTTTCGGCCCTCAAAGAAATCATCAAAGGGGGCATCGCCCAGTGAGTCTTCAGCAACACCGCCTGTCCAATGGCTTTCGGATCGTAACAGAACATATGCCGGGGCTGGCCTCTGCCTCTATCGGGGTTTGGGTGTCAGCGGGGGCGCGGCACGAATCGGTGAACCAGAATGGCATTGCGCATTTTCTTGAGCATATGGCGTTCAAGGGGACAGCCAAACGCACATCCCTACAAATCGCCGAGGCGATAGAGGACGTGGGTGGTTATATTAACGCCTATACCTCGCGCGAAGTGACGGCATATTATGTGCGTGTGCTAGAAAATGACGTGTCCCTTGGGCTGGACGTGATCGCCGATATTTTGCGAAACCCCGTTTTGGATAACAACGAGATCGAGGTCGAACGCGGCGTGATCTTGCAAGAGATCGGTCAAGCATTGGACACGCCTGACGACGTTATCTTTGACTGGCTACAAGAAGAAGCGTTCCCGAACCAACCGTTGGGCCGCACCATCCTCGGCCCTCACGAGCGTGTCTCGAACTTTTCC
>JAPKCR010000431.1 GCA_026421135.1 Sulfitobacter sp.
TGGAATCATATTGTTACAAGAAGACATCGCAGTTCAAGTCATGGATCAGATGTGATGTTTTGAGGCGGTCCATCACGGGGCCTTTAACCTCGGACAAATGGAATCCAACGCCCATATCCTTGAGCCGAAGATTGATCGCCTCAAGGCTTTCGAGGGCAGAATAATCCACCTCGTTGACTGCTGAGAACATCAAGATAACATTTTTGATTTCGGTACCTTCGGTAACCCGCGCCTGCACCATATCCTGCAGGAAACGCGCATTAATAAAGTACAGGCTTTCGTCAACGCGCAATGTCAGGAGAGACGGATCTGTTTCGACGTCGTGGCGGTGAATATTACGGAAATGCTGACTGCCTGGCACAAGGCCTACTTCGGCGACATGTGGGCGTGAGGTTTTGTAAAGATGCAGAAGAATCGAGATCGTGACGCCACTCGCCACACCGACTTCCACACCTAGAGTCAGGGTCAGAAGAATGGTCGCAAGGACCGCCAGAAAATCATCGCGGTTGTAGTTCCATGTCTTCTTCAGAATGGTCAAATCCACAAGGCTGAGAACGGCAACGATGATCGTGGCTGCAAGCGTCGCCTTAGGTAGGAAAAACACTAAGGGCGTAAGGAAAAGGGCTGCGATGGCCAAACCCATTGCCGTATAGATGCCTGCCGCAGGTGTCTCTGAACCAGCATCAAAGTTGACCACCGATCGGGAAAAACCACCGGTGACGGGGAAGCCGCCGGTGAATGCAGCCCCAAGGTTGGCCGCGCCAAGACCAATCAATTCCTGGTTTGGGTCGATCTGCTGGCGTTTTTTGGCAGCGAGGGTTTGCGCGACAGAGATGCTTTCGACAAAACCAATAATTGAGATAAGGATAGCTGGCATCAATAATGATCCGAGCAAGTCAGGTGACAAGCTTGGCATGGTCAATGGCGGCAGACTTTGGGGAACCTCGCCTACGATTTTCACACCCTTATCGGCAAACCCAAAAAGCCATACCGATACTGTGGTTGTCACGACGGCGACCACGGGACCAGCTTTGGTCAGGATATCCGCCATGAGCGCAGACAGTCCCATCCTCTTTAAGAGCGGTTTCAGATTCTTTCGCACCCAGAACAGGAACGCTGTCGCCGTCCCCCCGATGATCACCGTGATCCAATTAATTTGATTGAGGTGCGCAAAGATCGAGCTCAGCATTTGGGGCAAAGTATGCCCATGCGCACTGATCCCTAAAATATGTGGGAGTTGGCTGACGGCAATAAGAATACCGGACGCCGTAATGAAGCCCGCGATGACCGGATGACTTAGAAAATTCGCAAGAAATCCCAAGCGAAAGATACCCAAAAGAACTAAGAAACCACCCGACAGAAAAGCCAAGGTTAGTGCCGCAATAGCGTATCCCGCAGTACCAGTTTCAGCGACCTGACCAATTGCCGATGCCGTTAGCAACGACACAACAGCCACAGGACCGACTGCTAACGCGCGGCTTGTCCCGAAGATCGCATAAAGAACGATCGGCGCAATGGATGCATAAATTCCCGCCTCTGGCGGTAAGCCTGCCAAAAGCGCATAGGCCAGCGACTGTGGGATCAGCATGATCGTCACGATCACCGCAGCAATCATGTCATTGGAAAAGGTGTTGCGGTTATAGCGGCGACCCCAGTCAAGAATCGGGAGGTACTGGCGAAAATTTTGCATGAGATTAGTCCATGAAAGGCGGCGGCCAGAGTAACTTTCTCTCTGACCGCCAAGGTAAGGTCTGCCAGGGAACGAACAAACCTATCAAGTGGTGGGCCCCAGAAGGGTTCCCACAATTTGGCGTGCCGGCCTTAGTCGGCCGTGGCTTTGATTTCTTCCGGTTTTGCCATCCATTCTTTGCCTTTCAGCATGGCCTGCCAATAAATCGGCGGTAGCAACTTTTCCTTCATGAACCATGCCGCACGGCTTGGCTTGGTCCCATCGATTATGAAGGACGGAAAGCTTGGCTTTAGCGCGCCGCCATACCCGAATTCTGCCAGCACGATCTTGCCGCGCTCCACGGTCAACGGACAAGACCCATAGCCGTCGTATTGAGCCACCGGTGAACCACCTTTGATATCAGCTACGATATTCTCAGCCACAACTGGCGCTTGCTTACGTGCAGCAGCCATCGTTTTGGCGTTCGGAGCGTTCATAACATCCCCCAATGACCAGATGTTGTCATAGGTTTTGTGACGCAGAGTTGCCTGATCGACGTCCACCCATCCTGCGGCATCCGCCAGTGGCGAAACACGGATGAAATCTGGTGCGATTTGCGGTGGGCAGACATGCATCATATCGAAATCCACCGTGATTTCGGTTGGGGTCGTATCGGGTTTGGCTATTTTGAATGTCGCTTTTTTTGCCTCTCCATCAACCGAAGTAAGTGTGTTGAAGAAATTCAAGGTAGCGTCGTATTTTTCGACATATTCCATCAGCGCAGGAACATATTCTTTAACACCGAACAACACGCCACCAGCGTTCATAAATTGGATATCAATGTCTTTTAACGCACCGTTTCGGAACCATGCGTCTCCCGAAAGATACATCGCCTTTTGTGGCGCACCTGCACATTTGATGGGCATGGGCGGCTGCGTGAAGAATGCGCGGCCTTCTTTCATTTCTTGCACAAGCTGCCAAGTGTACGGTGCGAGATCATAGCGGTAGTTCGACGTAACGCCGTTGCGTCCAAGTGTCTCTTCCAAACCCTCAACACCTGCCCAATCCAACTTGAGACCAGGAGAAACTACCAAGCGGTCATATTTGACGACTACACAGCCTTCGAGGACAACAGCGTTGTTCTTTGGCTCGAATGCTGCGACAGCCGCCTTGATCCATTTAACGCCACGCGGAATGAGAGAAGCCATCGTTTTGGCTGTTTCGCGCGCCTCGAAAACACCTCCACCAACCATGGTCCAACCGGGCTGATAATAATGAACATCAGACGGGTCGATAATTGCGATGGACAGGCCAGACTTGCGCGACAAAAGACTAGCGGCCGTGGCGATCCCGCCTGCCCCTGCCCCTACAATAACAACATCGTATTTTGCATCACCCGTTTCAGTCGGTGTTTTGCCGCCATTAGCAACGCGTCGCGCGACACCGTTCATGTCATATCCAGCCGCCTTGGTGGCAGCCAGAATTTCGGGTAGTGGGCGCTTTTTGGCCTCGTGCAAGGACCACAATGTGGCCGAGCGTGTGCCAGACCGACAATACCCCAAAAGTGGACGCGGTAGATCTTTCAGGATTTCGCCGAACGCGTCCACATTTTCATCGGTAACCACCCCTGACTCAATTGGGAGATACGCTGTCTTAAGGCCCGCTTTCTTAGCGGCCTTCTCAATTTCTTCAAAGTTT
>JAPKCR010000016.1 GCA_026421135.1 Sulfitobacter sp.
TTGACGTTACCGATGGTAAGGTGCCAGCCCCAGTAATAGCAGAGATCCTCAATGCTGGGCGGGAAATGCTGTCTCATCCTGTGGATTTACTGCCCCATGCACAAGAGACTCTAGAGGCGCTGCAAGGTCGTTATAAACTGGTTCTGGTTACCAAGGGTGACCTTTTGGACCAAGAACGCAAACTTGCCCTGTCTGGTCTGCGCGACATGTTCGACGGTATCGAGATCGTGTCGGATAAAACCCCCGCAACCTACACTCGCATTTTCTCGCAGCATGGCGACGGGGTTGAGCGGGGCATGATGGTTGGCAATTCGATGAAATCCGACGTGGTTCCAATGGTTGATGCCGGGGGTTGGGGCATCCACGTTCCCCACGGTATCACCTGGGCACTTGAACATGCTGATACGCCCGATCACTCTCCACGGTTTCGGCAAATCGCTGATCTTTCCGAATTGGAACAAATTTTTGACTGATTTTATCGGTAAAAGTTCGGGGCAAGATTCGCTTTTCTTCTGCCCACTTCCTGCCACATTCTCGCCACAATCGCTTCTCTAGTGGCTTTGCACGCCGGACCACCTAAATGTGCCTCACACAATATTCATCTTTTAATGTGATCCTTGATTTCAAAGGGTTTATCGAAAAAATGACATGTGGTATGCTAACCTTAATAATTAGTGGCCAGTCGAAAAATCGGCGGTCCGAGGCAGAGCAAAGGCAGTTATCATGAGAGCGCGGCGCGTGCAGCCAGCCCGGTATGGGCTATTTATTCTTGCGGCTATTTGGATCCTAGTGGTGCTACCGTTAAGCGCCATGGCAGCCCCCTACGCCGCGTATGTAATTGACGCACGGACTGGCGAGGTTCTGCATTCTCGAAATGCCGATACCCGATTGCATCCCGCATCACTCACAAAAATGATGACGCTTTATATCGCATTTGACGCAATCAAACGCGGTGAAATCTCGCTCGATTCGAAAGTGACAATCAGCAAGCATGCTGCGGCGGAACCACCCAGCAAGCTTGGCATGCGGCCGGGTCAGACTATTGCGTTGCGTTATCTTATCCGCGGTGCGGCGGTGAAATCGGCGAATGACGCCGCCACTGCAATAGGCGAGGCTATCTCGGGCTCGGAAGCCAAGTTTGCACGCCGAATGAACCGCACCGCCAAGGCGCTTGGCATGACCAACACCACCTTCAAAAACGCCCACGGCTTGACTGAATCGGGCCACATGTCGACAGCACGCGATATGACGACAATGGGCCGCCATCTGCTGTACGACTTTCCCGAATACTATAACCTGTTCTCCCGGATTACTGCTGATGCCGGTGTTCGCAAGGTCAGCCACACAAATCGCCGTTTTCTAGCAGCTTACAAGGGTGCCGACGGGATCAAGACAGGATACACACGGGCTGCGGGCTTTAACCTGACCGCATCGGCAGAGCGTGGGAACGAACGCGTAATCGTAACGGTCTTTGGCGGTACATCGACCACTGCCCGGAACGCGAAAGTCGCCGAACTGATGGATCTTGGCTTCCGTCGCTCCCCCTCCAAAGCGCCGCTGAACAAGCCTTCGAAACCTGTCTATGCTGATATCGAAGATACGCCTGTCGCAAACAATTCCGGCAGCACCCCCGGCGGTGCAGGCAAGACAATACGCCTGGTTGGTGCCGTCACGACGTCAAAGCGCCCCCATCTGCGCCCCACCACAGAGGATGCGGTTGTTATTGCCACCGCAGAGGCACCAGAAGCCACCTCTCCTTTGCTGTCAGAAGATATTACAGCCGCAATCGCGCAAGCTGTCGCTGCTGTTCCGGCAGAGGCCGTGCAAACTGCCAGCCTTGCCTCGGTTTCTCCCCGCCCCACATCGCGTCCAAAGGGCCTGATCGCGTCGATCAATCCCGCCAAGGTGTTGAAAAAAACCCAACAACCAGAAGTGGTTACACGCGTCTCAACATCTGGCGGGCGTCATTGGGGGGTCAACGTGGGCCGGTTCCCAAGTCGCTATGCCGCCGAGAAAGTTCTCGTAAAAACAGCCCTCTCCGAAATCTCGACACTTGACGGGACATTGCGCAAAGTTGTCCAGCGGCCCCAAGGGTATGATGCAAATTTCCTTGGTATGACGCGTGAAACCGCTGACCTTGCATGCCGCAGATTGGCTGCCCGCAACGTAAGCTGCTTTATGATCGGGCCGGGTTAATAAGTCCGTCACCGCATAAGATCGCTACTTCCCTTGCCACAGGTATTCCGGCCGAAACGACCGCCCTTACACCCGCATCGTGATTAATCCGGTTCAGGTGGCGGCCTGCAACAATGCACGCGTGTAGTCCGATGCGGGGTTGTCATACAACGTATCAACATCGCCATATTCGACAACATCGCCGCGTTTCATCACCACAACCTTGTGCGACATGGCGCGCACCACTTTCAGATCGTGACTGATAAACAGATAGGCGAGCCCGTATTTCCGTTGCAAATTCCGCAATAGATCAACGATTTGCACCTGCACCGTCATATCCAGCGCCGAGGTAGGTTCATCCAGAACTAACAAGCGCGGGCGCAGCACCATTGCACGCGCGATCGCGATGCGCTGACGTTGCCCGCCCGAAAACTCATGCGGATAGCGGTCCATCGTTGTAGGGTCCAACCCCACTTCGACCATCACATCGCGCACCAGCTCTCGTTGGTTGCGTTCGGGGTCAACATTATGAACCGTCAGCCCCTCGGCGATAATCTGCATACAGGTCATACGTGGCGATAGACTGCCGAAGGGGTCCTGAAATACGATCTGCATGTCTTTGCGCAGCCGTCTTAATTCACGGGTAGACCAGCCACGCACGTCCTGACCCATATAGCTGATCCCGCCCTCAGAGGCGATCAACCGCATGATCGCCAGGGCCATTGTTGTTTTGCCTGAACCGGACTCGCCAACAATTCCGACTGTTTCACCGGCACGAACGGTGAGGCTGGCGTCGTTCACAGCCTTTACGTGATCGACCGTTTTACGCAGGAAACCCTGTTGAATCGGAAACCAAACCTTCAGGTGCTCTGTGCGGGCGATAACTTCTGAATCATCTGGCACGGGGTCAGGACGGCCAGACGGCTCTGCACCCAGCAGTTTTTGGGTATATGGGTGCTGAGGGTTGTTAAAAATTTCCGCCGTTGGACCCTGTTCGACGATCTCGCCTTTTTGCATCACGCAAACGCGGTCCGCGATACGCCGCACGATGCCTAGGTCGTGGGTGATGAACAAAAGGCCCATCCCCTCGCTGTCTTTGAGGTCCTTCAGCAAATCCAGTATCTGCGCCTGGATGGTCACGTCCAGCGCGGTTGTAGGTTCATCCGCGATCAGCACGTCGGGCTTGTTGGCCAGCGCCATCGCGATCATCACGCGCTGGCGTTGCCCGCCCGACAGCTGATGTGGATAAGCACCCAACCGGCTTTCTGCATCGTTGATCCCGACCTTGGCCAGCAGCTCAAGGATACGGTCCCGCGCAGCCGCGCCTACGACACCTTGATGCAGCGCCAGTGATTCCCCCAACTGCTTTTCAATGGTGTGTAGCGGGTTCAGCGATGTCATGGGTTCTTGGAAAATAAAGCTGATGTCGTTCCCGCGTACCTTACGCAGAAGCTTGTCCCCTGCCCCGATCATCTGCTGCCCGTCATATAGAACGGACCCCGACACCTCGGCGCTGTCCCCAAGAAGGGAAACGGTGCTCAGCGCTGAGACAGATTTACCGGAACCGGATTCGCCCACCAAAGCGACGGTTTCACCGCGGTTGAGCGTGAAACTGACACCTCTGACTGCATGCGTTATCGCACCCTCTTGGCGAAACGACACATTCAGGTCTTTGACTTCAAGCACGGCGGATGTTGACTGGTTCATGGTACAAATATCGCCACAGCATAAACGCCCCATGCTGCCATCGGCGCGCAGAGCAAACGAAGCCAGACCGGCGGTAACTTAATCAACGCGACGCTCCAACAGCCAAGAAGAACAACCAGTGTGTTAGGAAGAAACCGTGTTTCAAGAACCCCGAACAAAAAGCCGACCGTATCCCCCGGTGCCAAAAACACGGCGCGGATCAGCCACAGGGTAACGCCAATCGCTATGGTCACCGAAACGGCATAGACGATCGTGGCAAACAGATCAGGAACAGAGCGGCGCGCTTCGGCACTCATGAGAACGTCTTTCTTGGGTCAAACGCATCGCGGATTCCTTCGAAGATGAAGATCAGCAATGACAACATAATTGCAAAGGTGAAGAACGCCGTAAATGCAAGCCAAGGCGCTTGCAGGTTCTGTTTGGCTTGCAGTGTCAGCTCTCCTAGAGAGGGGGCCGACGAAGGCAAACCAAAGCCTAGAAAATCGAGGATCGCCAGCGTGCTGATGGTTCCCGTGATAATAAATGGCAGCATCGTCAGTAGGGCCACCATCGCATTGGGCAACATGTGGCGGAACATGATCGTTATATTCCCCACCCCAAGGGCGCGGGCCGCGCGCACATATTCAAGGTTCCGCGCTCGCAAAAATTCCGCGCGCACGACTCCGACGAGCGATGTCCAACTGAACAGCACCAACAGGAACACCAACAACCAAAAGCTGCGCCCAAGAATTGCGAACATAATGATGATCACATACAGCGATGGGGTCGACGACCAAATCTCGATCACCCGTTGGAAAATCAGATCCGTCCATCCCCCAAAGAACCCTTGTACCGCGCCAGCTATAATGCCGATCAACGATGCAGCCCCCGTCACAATTAAGGTGAACAGGATCGACAGGCGGAAGCCGTGGATCACCCGCGCCAGAACGTCGCGTTTGGTGCCGTCTGTGCCCAGCAAGTTTTGACGGTTGGGCGGCAATGGTGCGGCCCCGGGGCGGTCAACCGCAGTGTTGAACGAATAGGGGATCGGCGGCCAGACCGACCAGCCCTTTTTTATTGCAGTGCCATCAATCTGACCGTCTTGCGCGTCTTGGATCAACAGCTCGGGATCATCGAAACAGGCGTCCATGCCACCGGTCGCGATCAGGCATTTCACTTCGGGGTCGCGGTAAACAGCCTCGGTTTGAAAGTCACCGCCAAATGCTGTTTCGGGATAGAACTTGAAAATCGGCATAAAATATTCGCCGCGATAGTTCACCACGATTGGTTTGTCGTTCGCTACAAACTCGGCAAACAGCGAGATGCCGAAAAGGATCGCAAAGATCCAAAGGCTCCAGTAGGCGCGGCGGTTACGGGTGAAATTGTGCCAGCGGCGTTGGTTCAGTGGGGACAAAGCCATCAGATCAACCCTCGCGCCGTTCAAAGTCAATCCGCGGATCCACAAACACATACATCAGGTCAGACAGAATCCCAACGACCAGACCGATCAGGCCAAAGATGAACAAGGTGCCGAATACGATTGGATAATCACGGGCGACTGCCGCCTCAAAGCCCAATCGACCCAGCCCATCAAGGCTAAAGATCGTTTCGATAATCAGCGACCCACCAAAGAAAACACCAATAAAAACAGCCGGGAAACCTGCGATCACAATCAGCATAGCATTGCGGAAAACATGGCCATACAGCACCTTGCGTTCCGATAACCCCTTGGCCCGCGCTGTCATCACATACTGTTTCTTGATCTCGTCCAGAAAGCTGTTTTTCGTCAGCAAGGTCAACGTCGCAAAGGCCGAAATCGTCGAGGCCAGCACCGGCAGGGCGATGTGCCAGAAATAGTCACCAACCTTGGCCAGTGGGCTTAGTTGGTCGAAATCATCCGAGGTTAAGCCGCGTAGAGGGAAAATCTGCCAATAGGATCCGCCTGCAAACAGCACCAGCAAAAGGATCGCAAACAAGAACCCGGGGATCGCATAGGCCGCGATAATCGCTCCGGATGTCCATGTATCGAAGGCCGTTCCGTCCTTGACCGCCTTGCGAATGCCCAGCGGGATAGACACCAGATAGGCGATGACCGTCGACCATAGCCCCAGCGTGATCGACACCGGCAGCTTTTCCTTTATCAGCTCGATCACACTGATCGACCTAAAATAACTCTCGCCGAAATCGAACCGCATATAGTTCCACATCATGCTCAAGAACCGCTCAACGGGGGGCTTGTCGAAACCGAATTCTTTCTCAAGCTCGGCGATGAATTCGGGTGGCAATCCACGCGCGCCGACATAGTTTTCACTGGCTGTCGCAGCATCCGCATTGCCCGCGTCATTGCCACTGCCCGAAAAACCTTCGAACACGTCACCGCCGCCTTGAATGCGCGCAATCGCCTGCTCAACCGGGCCGCCGGGTACAAATTGCACCAGCGCAAAGTTGATCAACATGATCCCGATCAATGTCGGTATTATCAGCAAAAGCCGTCTAAGAATATAAGCGCCCATATGCGGCGTTTACCTCAGCGCGCCCGCGGCACGCAAGGCCGCAGCTTTGTCTGCGTTGTACCACCAGAAATCAAGGTATCCCAAGCCATACGCAGGCTGGGTTTCAGGGTGCTCGTACTGGTTGTAGTAAGCTGTCCAAAAGCTGTCGTTGTACCACGTCGGGATCATAATGAACTCGTGACGCAGGGCACGGTCCAGTGCCATCATGCTGGCATCTTCCTCTTCTTTGGTTTGCGCGTTCAAAGATACCTCGATAATCGCGTCGACCATCGGGCTGGCCAGACCTGCGGGGTTAAATAGGGAATAACCGGCCGCCTCTGAGCCATAAAGCTGTGCCAATCCGGTCCCCGTGCCCAAAAACGGACGGTAGCCATCAAATACAAGGTCATAATCACGATCCCGTTCGCGAGCCGTATATTGCGAACTGTCGACTTTCTCCAAAACCGCATCGATGCCCATGTTTGTCAGGTTCGACATAAAGTTTTCGACCACCGCAGACAGTGTCGCCGACCCCGAAGAGATCAGCAAGAATGTCAAACGCAGCGGTTTGCCGTCTGCGTTGTACCGTTTACCGTCGTTGCCCACCGCCCATCCGGCCTCGTCCAGCAGCTTCATCGCGCGTCGCAGATTGCGGCGGTCCAACAGGCGGGACGGGTCGGATGTATGTGGGATCACCGCGTCTTCGGTCAGCATTTCCGGCGCAATCACGTCGCCAAGCCGCTCGAGAAGGGCCAGCTCCATGCCTTGCGGTTTTCCGGTTGCCATCAAAGGCGTATCTTGGGTGAAAGATGCACGTGGCTTGAACAACCCGTATTGCAGAGATTCATTCGTCCATTCAAAGTTGAATCCCAATGCAACGGCCTCGCGCACCCGCTTATCTTTTAATACCTCTCGGCCAAGGTTGAAAATAATCCCTGATGGCGTTGGCGGCGACCCGTCAGGTATGTCTTCTTTGACCACATATCCCGCCGTGACCTTGGGAAAGTCATAGGCAGAGGCCCATTGTTTGGAATTCCCCTCGGTGCGGAATGTGTATTCGCCTGCCTTGAATGCCTCGAATGCAGAGTTCTCGTCACCGAAGTATTCAATACGAATCGCATCAAAGTTATTGCGGCCCACGTTGAACGGCAGATCGGCACCCCAATAGTCGGGGTTACGTTTATAGACGATGCGACGGTTCACATCGATCTCGTCGATCACATAGGGGCCCGACCCCGGTGATGTCATCAAACGGGATTCATCCAGCCGGGCACCGGATTCCTCGTACCATTTCTTGGACCACGCGGGCACGCCGCCCACCTGATCAATCAGGCTGCGGCGCGAAATACCGGGGGTAAAGTAGAATTTGACGGTATAGTCATCAATCACCTCTACCTTTGGAATGCGCTGGCGCACAGCATCGGCATAGGATTTCAGGCCCTGATCCAACAGCAAGTTGTGGCTGAATGCGATGTCATGCGCCGTCACCGGATCGCCCGTCGAAAACTTGGCATCCTTGCGCATGTGAAAAATCACCCAATCTTTGGATTCGGGATATTCAAGACTTTCACACAGCAGGCAATAGGCTTCGCCGTACACGTCAGCCGGTGCCGCTTCATTGCCTGTCCCCTCGCCCAGCAGGCTTTCGTACATGATGGTGCTTAAAGCGCCGCCACGGCCCTTGCGGGAGTAGGGGTTCATCGAATCAAAAGTCCCAAGTGTCGAAATTGAAATCTCGCCGCCCTTGGGGGCATCGGGGTTCACATAATCGAAATGCGGATAATCCGCCGGATACTTCAGATCGCCATAAAATGAATACCCGTGACTGCGGATCATTTTTTCGTCTTGGGCATAGGCCGCGACACCGATCAACATCGCCCCCAAAGCTAAAAATGCCACCCAAAAAGCTTGCGATGTCATAGTGCGGGCTCGAATTCCCGCGCAGGCATGTGTCATGGGCATTAGGCTTTCCTTTACAAGAATATCGTGTCGTACGGTTCCGTTCTTGCGGCCAAGCTAACGGGGCAGAACGCCAAGTTACAAGTTGCGAATATGTTATCTGACTGAAATCAGGGGCTAGAAACGCAAAAGGCCGCCCACAGTGGGGCGGCCCTTCGGAAATCTGTATGACAGCTTAGTTATCAAGGCTGTCGAGATAGGCGATTACGTTCGCGCGGTCTTCAACTTTGGGCAGACCTGCAAAACCCATTGTCGTACCCGGCGCATACGCGGCTGGCTTTGCCAGAAATTTGTTCAGGTTCTCAGGAGTCCAAACCTCGGCGACCTTTTCAAGATTGCCAGAATAGGCACCAAAACCTTCAGCGCTATCCACTTCGCGACCAACAACACCGTACAGGTACGGGCCTACAGCGTTTTCGCCTTGTGCCACTTTGTGGCAAGCACCGCATTTACGGAATACTTTCTCACCCGCACCGACATCGGCTGATGCCAACACTGCCGAAAAATCAACGGCGTCTTCAGCGGGGGCGGCTGCATCAGTCGAGGCAACCTCAACAACGTATCCAGCATCACCGTGCACTTCGTTGTGGTAAAGTTCTTCCCCGGCAAATTTGCCAAGCAAAAGAACAAGCCAAGCTCCAAAAAGGCCGGCAGCTACTTTAGTGATCGTCATTGTATCGAACATGCGTGAAGGTCCATCGTTGGTATTCGGGCATTGCGTTGACCGCGTATCTATTGCTTTCCCTCAGTCGGGGCAAGGTGTAGTTACCGCGACGAAACGCCCACAATGGTAAAGGTCTGATAAAGGACGCCCGAAATGAGCCAAAAAAATGCACCTCGCATCGCCTTTCAGGGCGCTTTGGGCGCTTACAGCCACGAGGCATGCCTTCAGGCACGCCCTGATATGATTCCCGTACCTTGCCTCACATTTGAGGATGTTTTTCACGCTGTCGGCGAAGGCCGCGCCGATCTGGCGATGCTGCCAGTGGAAAACACGACTTATGGACGGGTGGCCGATATTCACCGTTTGCTGCCTGAAAGCGGCCTGCACATCATCGACGAAGCGTTTGTGCGCGTGCGGATCAGCCTGATGGCCAATCCCGGCGTCGCGCTTGAGGACATCAAACAGGTCCGCGCCCATATGGTTTTGATCCCGCAGGCCCGCAGTTGGCTGGATAAACACGGTATCGGCGCAGAATCTGCAACAGATAGCGCGGGTGCCGCACAAGAACTGGCTGCCTCGAACGAGCGCACCATTGGGGTGCTGGCCAGCGAAGTCGCTGCTGGCATCCACGGCCTAACCGTGCTGGCACGCAACATCGAAGATCTGGATCACAACACCACGCGGTTCTTGCTTATGGCACCGGAAATCGACATGTCGCGCCGTGCCGAAAAAATGCTGACAACTTTCGTCTTTGAGGTGCGCAACATTCCGGCCGCTTTGTACAAGGCGATGGGCGGGTTTGCCACAAATGGCGTCAACATGACCAAGCTGGAAAGCTATATGGTCGGCGGATCCTTTACTGCGACGCAGTTTTACTCGGATATCGAAGGCCACCCAGACGATCCCGCCGTTCAACGCGCGCTTGAGGAACTGGGGTATTTCACCAATATGCTGGAAATTCTAGGCGTCTATCCTGCCGACCCCGGCAGACAAGGTGAGTAAGGCGCCAGGGCTATTGAGGCTCCGGGCCCCGACCGCCTAGCTTAGCGTGCTTTTTCGGGCCTGCTGGAAACGGTCTTCCATTTCTTTGGCATAGTCGCCCACCCGTTCTTTGTATTTCTTTGTCAAAGACGTCTTGGCTAGTTTCAAAGATTGCACCAGCAAACGCGCCGACAAAGTTTTCGGTTTGATTTCGAGGGTAGTCACAATCCGCGTGCGGCTGCGGGACAAAGCCATCAATTCAAAACACATCTCGCCAGCTAATCCCGGTGACACGGTTTCGAGACGCATCTCGGTGGGGTCTTCAAATGTCACCATTTCGATTTCGACTTCACGGCGTTTGCCGCGCATGTCAAATGCGGCGTCCCATTTCATGCCAACGGCTGGCTCGGTCAGCTTGTCCACCCGCTGCACTTCTGCCCCGCGCCGCATGGCAGCGCGTTCAAACTTGTCGAACTCGCACAGCATGCTGAACACTGCATCAATGGGTGCCTCGATATCCTCTTTTGTCGAAAACTTCATTCTTTCGCCCGATCATTTTCTCGAAACATCGCCTCAATCGAGGGTATCTGCAAGCCAGTTTTCTAATAGGAAATGTGCGATGGCCCCTTTTCGTGCCGGCAATATGGTCGTGTGCTGCCCTGAAAATACGTCCATCATCTCTTCTCTGGTGACCCAAACCGCGTCTTCGATTTCTTTTGGATCAATCGTAATTTCCCGACTTGTTGCAGTACCGGCACAGCCAAACATAAGGGATGCAGGAAATGGCCACGGCTGGCTCGCCAAATAGGTGACCTCGCTGATGGTCACGCCGGATTCCTCGAACACTTCGCGGCGCACAGCGGCTTCCAGCGTTTCGCCCGGTTCAACAAAACCGGCAAGCAGCGAATACATGCCCGCAGGCCAGCCGGGCGACCGTCCCATCAGGACAGAATTGCCATGCGTGATCAGCATAATCACGACCGGATCGGTGCGGGGAAAATGCGAACCCCGACACGCCGGGCAATTGCGTTGCCAGCCGGCATCATTGATCACCGTCTCGAACCCGCAGCGGGCGCAAAAGCCGTGACTGTCATGCCACGCCAAGATCGCCTTGCCTGTTGCGGCCAGCTCTGCGTCGCGGGGGCCCAACCAGGTCATTACCCGCCGCAATTCAACAAAAACATATTCCTGTGGCAGCATCGGATGATGTTGCTCGCTTGGATCCAGAAACTGACCCAGCTGACGGGGGTCAACATCATCCGGCATCCAACGCGAAAGGTCATAGGCAAATAGTGCAGCGCCGTTTTCGCGACCCAGCAGGATCGGTGTATTGCTGGCGTCGTTGAGGGCCGGATGATCAAGCGGCAGACGTACAAGGGACGCAGGGCGCGTCGGATCAATCAAAATCTTGCCCCGCCAAAACAAGATCGCACGGGCTGCACTGTCCGCCTTTAGTGCTGCAACAGCTTCTTTGTCGCCACGCACTTCGCCTGCTCGGTCAAGCGATGAGCCTCCGAATGTAACTGTCTCAGCGTGTTTCATATCGCCCCCAAACCTTGATCGCACCCTGAGTAGGGGGCATCAGCGCCAAAGCCAAGCCCAGCAAGAACGCATCAATTTCATATTTTCAACTAAAATTAGAACACTATGCTATAGACTCAATTTTAAGACTATTTGGAGACACATTGGTAATGCGCAAAACTCATCGGCCTACGTGCCATTCCATCGCCAGCGCAAATACGGCATAGCCACCGTGGATAATTTGATAGCCAAGCTGCGCATTCTGGCAACAACAGATCTTCACATGATGCTGGTAGCGCATAACTATTCCTCAGACACCCCAAGCAATGGACCAAGTCTGGCGGGGATCAGCACATTGATCACAAAAGCCCGTGCCGATGCGCAAGTAGAAGGGCGAGCCACCGTTTTGTTTGATAACGGTGACTTTTTGCAAGGGACGCCGCTGGCGGATTGGCAAAGCACCCAACCCGTTAATGACACGCACCCGATTGCCCGTGTGTTCAACGACTTAGGTTACGATGCGATTGGTCTGGGCAATCACGATCTTGACTATGGTGCGACCTATCTGGACCAGGTGGTGAATTTGATAGATGCCCCTACAGTGTCGACCAACCTTAGGGCCGATATCGTTCCGGGCATTCAAAGACACGCCATGCTGTCAAAAACGGTTGCGACACCGCAAGGACCGGCGACGATCCGTCTTGGCTTGGTGTCGGCGCTTCCGCTTGAAACCGCGATTTGGAACAAATCAGAGCTGCCAAATGGCACAAGCATCGAAGACCCGTTCGCATCGCTGACCGATGCTGCCCGCCTATTGCGCGAGCAGGGTGCTGACCTGATTATTGCGTTGGTGCATATGGGCATGGACCAAAATGGCGCTGCAAGGCTTTCAGGCAGTAATGGCGCTTGGGCCTTGGGCCAAATGCCTGAGATTGATGTCGTTATTGCGGGGCATACGCATCAACGCTTTCCCCTAGAGCCCATATTGGGGGATCATCCTGCATCAGATCGCCCAACTGTGATGCCTGGCAACGCAGCATCCGATCTTGGTGTGATCGATCTTGATGTTGTCCAAGCGCGCGACGGCCATTGGCAAATCAGGCACCATTCCAGCGAGCTTTGGCCAAATACGGCCGCCGTTCTCCCGGACCCTGCGATTATCAGGATCAATGCCGCGTCGCATCAAGCCACGCGGGCGTACCTCGCCCAGAAGGTAGGGGATACTCCCTATGATATGCACAGCTATTTCGCGCTTGTTTACCCTGGCAAAACACTTGCCCTTGCAGCTCGTGCCAAGGCAATCGCCGTCAGCAAAGCTTTGGCCCAATCCGATTTTGGCCACCTGCCCGTTCTGGCAACTGCGACGACACGGGCGGTTGGAGGGGCAAGAGGGCCGTCGAATTATATTCACATCGCCAAAGGCCCGGTGTTGCGCAGGCATCTGTCGAAGTTCACCCCTGCCACGAATCGCATTTGCGCAGTGCCGGTCAACGGTGCCGATCTGCGCAACTGGCTTGAGCATTCCGCACGTGTCTACAATCAACTGTTCCCCGACACACCAGAGCAACCCCTGCTTGATCACAACAACCCCAGCTTTATCTTCGATACGATATATGGGCTGGACTATGAGATTGATCCGTCCCGCCCGATTGGCCAGCGGATCAAGGACCTGAGAATTAAGGACAGACCGATAACACCGGATCAAAGATTTATCATAGCCACAAACCAGTTCCGTGCAGCAGGAGGT
>JAPKCR010000432.1 GCA_026421135.1 Sulfitobacter sp.
GGCCAACGGTTCGATGCGACTGGTCAGGATCTTCGCTTTGACTGGCGGGGCAAGACCTATCAGAAACGGCTGAACCTGATTGGTGGGTTTCAGGCCGACAACGTGTTGCTGGCCTGCGGGCTGGTGATCGCCTGCGGGGCAAATGCTGCCGATGTGTTCGACACAATCCCGCATTTGACAACCGTGCGGGGCCGGATGCAACTCGCAGCGACCCGCGACAATGGCGGCGCGGTGTTTGTGGATTACGCGCATACGCCCGATGCGATAGCTACTGCGCTTCAGGCGATGCGCCCCCATGTGATGGGTCGTCTTATTGCCATCGTGGGCGCTGGCGGCGACCGCGACACCTCCAAGCGGCCGTTGATGGGGCAGGCAGCGGCGCAATATGCTGATGTGGTGTTTGTCACCGACGATAATCCCCGCTCAGAGGACCCTGCCGCCATCCGCGCTGCGGTCATGGAAGGGGCCCCCGAGGCGACAGAGGTCGGCGACCGAGCCGAAGCGATCTTGCGCGGCGTAGATGCCATCGGCCCCGGCGATGCGTTGTTGATTGCGGGCAAGGGCCATGAAACCGGGCAGACGATCGGCGACGATGTCCTGCCTTTTGACGATGTGGAACACGCTAGCGTCGCAGTCGCGGCAATGGACGGGAGACTAACATGAGTTTGTGGACGTCAGCAGAAGCGGCGGTCGCGACAGGTGGTCGAGCGGTCGGCGATTGGGCCTGCAACGGCGTGTCAATCGACACCCGCACCATTCAACCGGGTGATCTGTTTGTGGCCCTCAAGGATGTCCGCGACGGGCATGATTTTGTCGCCATGGCGCTGGAAAAAGGTGCGGGTGCCGCTTTGGTCAGCCACGTGCCCGAAGGTGTGGCCAACGATGCGCCTTTGCTGATCGTTGATGACGTTTTGCAGGGGCTCGAAGCGCTTGGCGCGGCGTCCCGTGCCCGTACAAAGGCCAAGGTTGTCGCGGTAACGGGCAGCGTCGGTAAAACCTCGACCAAGGAAATGTTGCTGGCGATTTTTTCCGATCAGGGTCGGGCGCATGCCTCGGTCGACAGCTACAATAATCACTGGGGCGTGCCCCTGACACTGGCGCGGATGCTTGTAGATACCGAATATGCCGTGATCGAGATCGGAATGAACCACCCCGGAGAGATTTCTCCCCTTGCGATCCTGACCAAGCCCGATGCGGCATTGGTCACTACCGTTGCCGCTGTTCACCTAGAAGCGTTTGACAACGTGGCCGAAATTGCAGTTGAGAAAGCGGCGATTTTTGACGGATTGGAACCGGGCGGCGTGGCCGTGATCAACGCTGATATCGAACATGCTGCTATATTGATGGCCAAAGCCGTGGATCGTCGTCTGCGCGAGGTAGAGTTTGGTGATCATGGGTATCATTTCAAGTTAAAGGACGTACAGGTCCAAGGCGATGTGACCGTTGTCCAAGCCGACGCAGATGGCACCCCATTGCTATTCAAAATCGGCACGCCGGGGCGGCATTTCGCGATGAACGCACTTGGGGCGTTGGCTGTGGCACAGGCGATGGGGGCCGATCTGGCGCTTGCGGCTGCATCTTTGGGCCGCTGGACCCCCTACAAAGGGCGCGGCGTACGCGAGGTTATCTACCTGGATGCAGTTGAGACCCAGATGACCCTCAACCTGATCGACGACAGCTATAACGCCAACCCCACCTCGATGGCCGCAGCGCTCGAGGTTCTGGCCGCGTCAGACGTCACCCACGACATTGGCCGCGTCAGCAAAGGACGACGGATTGCCTATTTGGGCGATATGAAGGAACTTGGCCCGGACGAAATCGCCCTGCACGCAGGCCTGGCGCATCTGGATGCAACTAAGAAGCTGGACGTGATTCACTGCGTTGGTCCGTTGATGCGGTCGTTGTATGATCTGATCCCTGCGCATCAGCGTGGTGAATGGGCGGCGACATCGGCGGAATTATTACCCGGGTTATCGGGGCATTTGGACAGTGGTGACGTTGTACTGGCCAAGGGGTCTTTGTCGATGAAATTGGGCCTGATCGTTGACGCGATCCGTAAAATGGGCCATTCGGTCACGAACGAAGGACAGGGCTAAGGCCCACAGGATTTTGAGTTAGGACTCCCACAATGCTCTATTGGTTGACCCTGCTGTCGGATGGCGGCGATTTCTTCAACCTTTTCCGTTACATCACCTTCCGGGCTGGTGGCGCGTTTCTGACCGCTTTGATTTTCGGCTTCCTGTTCGGCAAGCCATTGATCGCAGTATTGCGCAAACGTCAGGGCAAAGGCCAACCCATTCGAGATGATGGTCCCGAAGGGCATTTTGTCAAAGCGGGCACACCCACGATGGGCGGTCTGCTGATCGTGGGGGCTTTGTTGACCTCAACCTTGCTATGGGCACGGCTTGATAACCCGTTTGTCTGGATGGTGCTTTTTGTGACCATGAGCTTTGCCGCTATCGGATTTGCCGATGATTACGCCAAGGTCAGCAAGCAAACAGTTGCAGGGGTATCTAGCAGATTGCGCCTGCTGTTGGGCTTTGCCATTGCGGGCATTGCGGCGTATTGGGCGGCGCAATATCACCCCGATGATCTGCAAAACCAATTGGCGCTTCCGGTGTTCAAAGACACCCTGATCAACCTTGGTTATCTGTTCGTGCCGTTTTCGATCATTGTGATTGTGGGGGCTGCAAATGCAGTCAACCTCACCGACGGGCTTGATGGGCTGGCGATCATGCCGGTGATGATTGCAGCCGGTGCGTTAGGTGTGATCGCCTATGCCGTCGGACGGGTCGACTTTACCGATTATCTGGATGTGCATTATGTACCGGGCACGGGTGAAATTCTGATCTTTACGGCGGGCATCTTTGGCGGTGGCCTTGGGTTTTTGTGGTACAACGCTCCCCCCGCCGCCGTATTTATGGGCGACACCGGATCACTGGCGCTTGGCGGCGCATTGGGGGCCATTGCGGTTGCAACCAAGCACGAGCTGGTTCTGGCCATCGTTGGCGGCCTCTTCGTGGTCGAGGCGCTGTCGGTGATCATTCAGGTGCTCTATTTCAAACGCACCGGCAAGCGGGTGTTTCTGATGGCCCCGATCCACCACCACTACGAGAAAAAGGGCTGGGCCGAACCGCAGATTGTCATCCGTTTCTGGATTATCTCCTTGATCTTGGCGATGATCGGGCTGGCGACACTCAAAGTCCGGTGAACCTTCCTACTGCATATGTCGATCTTGTCGCGTCTCAGTTATCGGCGCGGCAAGGAGCGTTTGACGAAATTTTACATTAGTCGGCGCTCACGGCTTCCATCAGCCTTTGGCAGTTCCCTCGGATTTCTATTAGCAAAGTGAAAA
>JAPKCR010000433.1 GCA_026421135.1 Sulfitobacter sp.
CCCAAGCGACCGGGTAGAGAATGAGCAAAGACAGGTTCAGAGCGCGCAGCATAAACGTGTTCTAAGACAGGAGGCGCGTCTGCGCCATTTGATTATTGCGATCCGCTGTGCGCTGATCTGTGCTCTCAATGAGGGTGTTCAAGAGCCAGAGAAGGGAAACGCCTTGAGCTGTTCGTCTTTGGCTGTGGTCATTTGGTCGGGGGTGCCGCGCCAGCGTATTGTGCCTGCATCAAGTAGGGCAACCGGATCGGCCATGCTGTGAACTGTTGTCATGTCGTGGGTAATGGCCAGGGCGGTGGCTTTGAATTCAGCGGCAATATCGCTGATTAGGGCTTGATGGTCTGGACCATAATAGGGTCGAAGCCGGCTGTGGGTTCATCAAAGAAAATGACAGAAGGATCGGTGGGATTGGCACAGGCCACCACCGGCATAAATCTGCACCACAAGTGCGCCCCCAATAAGCAAAGGACCTAACCCCACAACCAGCAGCGTGAACCAGCCGATTTGCGCCAGCGCCGTTAGGAATTGACCAGTATGAACTGGCGGGGGAAGATATGAGCAGGGTGGAACCGGCGAACATCGTGACCCGGCCCAAGGCGGCAAGGGCAGCGAGAACCATGCGCCCCAGTGCTGCAAGATCGGTTACGTCAAATAAACTCGGTCGTAGCGGGCCCCGAGTGAGGTCAGGATTTCATAGCCGATGGTACCTGCAAATTCTGCTACCGTATCAACGGATTGATGTTGCCCGATCAATTGTAAATGGGAGGGTACCTGCGCAAGATCAGTCACATCAACTGTGATCAAGTCCATGGAGACACGCCCTACAACAGGCAGTTTGCGCCCCTCGTGTGTCAGGGTGGCACCATTGCCCAAAGCGCGGATTAGGCCGTCGGCATAGCCGCCTGACACTGTCGCAATCTGGGATTCGCGTTCAGCCATCCAACCACAAGAGTAACCGACAGGTGCCCCCTCGGACACATCGCGTACTTGAATGACCGGCAGATCCAGCGTCACGACGGGCCGAGCATCCACAAAAGGCAGCCCGCCATACAAGCCTATCCCTGGGCGCGTGAGATCAAAGTGATAATCCTCGCCGAGGAGGATGCCGCCCGTCGCCCCTAGGGATAATGGCACATTGACGCCTGCAGTCATCTCGCGAAATATCTCGAGCTGGGCGGCGTTCATCGGGTGGTCTGGTTCATCCGCGCAGGCCAGATGCGATATCACCATGGTCGGATTTTGCGACAGGGCGATATCGCGCAGCGCACTCCATTCTGCGTATTCCATGCCAAGGCGGTTCATGCCCGTGTTCAGCTGGATGCCAAATTGGCGGCCGGGCAGCGTTTCCACGTGGCAGATCATCTGATCGACGGAATTGATCATCGGGGTCAGGCGGGCCTGTCTGATCATGTCTGCATCGCCGGGCATGTGGCCAGAGAAAACGTTGATTCTAGGGCCTTCGCCCAGCACACGGCGCAAGGCGACGCCTTCCTTGGCGATCGCTACAAAGAATTCTCGCGCCCCTTCGGCAGCAAGAACCGGGGCCACGCGGTCAATGCCCAGGCCGTAAGCGTTGGCCTTGACGACTGCACCGGTTTCGCATCCGGACATGCGGTTCAGCGCGTGCCAGTTGGCGGCCAGCGCCTTGAGGTCGATGGTAAGCGTTGCTGTTGTCATGGATTTTGTTTTGACCGGATGGGCGGCGGCGTCAAGCGTCTGACGTCTTTGATCCGGAGAAAGAGCAGCGATTGCGGCCCTAAGTCGGTGCGCAACGCTTGGGTTCATATGGGCTGGCGGGGAAGGTTAGGTTTTGAGCCAGACATAAATTTGCAACGATTTGTGGCGTAACGACGCATAAGGCCGCCGCGATTTTACCGGTTCATGTCATTCGGTGCGTCCAAACGCAAAATGAGGGATGCCGCAGCGGCATTTAGCGTTTTGCTTGCAAGGTGTGCCGAACTCGGTAGCCTGTGCCTAACAAAAGTCAGGGTGCGAAAAGTACCGAACTAAACGGGAGGAAAAACGATGTTGACCCAGAGATACAAATTTGGCCCAGTGCTGGCCGTCGTTGCAGGCTTTGCAGCACCTATGGTGATGGCGGAAAACCGGATTGATACGCAATTGCCAAATGCGCCGGAAATGGCAGCCTATGGCGACATGAAAGTTGGCGTGCGCCAGATTGAGCTAGTTCATGCTGATCAAATCGATATTTTGGCGATTGATCCGGCAGCTGACAAGCCAGAGACCCTGCCGACATATGACCGCCCTCTGACGGTCGAAGTGTGGTACCCAGCAGCTGAAGAGGCCACGGGTGACACGCAATTCAAGGCATTCCTGCGCGACGCCACCACCGAGGTCACATTGAACGGCCAAGCAATGCGCGATGCAGACCCAGCGACAGGCACGGCCTATCCGCTGGTGATCGTATCGCATGGCTATCCCGGCAACCGTTTCTTGATGTCGCATCTGGCGGAAAACATCGCGTCCAAAGGGTATGTGGTCGCGTCAATCGATCACACGGATTCGACCTATCGTACGCAGGCCGCTTTCGGATCGACCTTGGTTAACCGTTCGCTGGATCAGTTGTTCGTTCTGGATGAAATGGCACGGCTTTCCGGTGATGCAGAATCGTTCCTGAACGGGTTGGTCAATGCCGATACGGCTGGCATCGTCGGCTATTCGATGGGTGGCTATGGTGCGATTATCACGTCTGGCGGGGGCGTGACCGAAGCGTCGGTTGGCTATGCTTGGGGTGGGCCGCATGGCACGCTGGCGATCCATCAGGCAGGGTCAGATACCCATAACGCGCTGCCCGATCCTCGCATCAAGACGGCAGTGGCCATTGGCCCATGGGGCATGAACACCGGCTTTTGGGATGCCGAAGGATTGAAGGGTATCAAGATACCGATGCTGTTTATGGCCGGCTCGCAAGACATGACATCGCTCTACGAAAATGGAGTGCGTGCGATCTGGGAAAACGCCAGCAGCACCAATCGCAGTCTTTTGACCTTTGAAAACGGCGGTCACAATGCGGCGGCACCGATGCCCGCACCTGCGGAATCCTTTCGCGATGATGAAAAGCTGGGGTTCAACGTATCGGGGCATTACACCGATCCGGTCTGGGATACCGCGCGGATGAATAACATCGCGCAGCATTTTGTCACCGCGTGGATGGACCTGCATTTGAAGGGGAATGAAACGGCCGGTGAGTATCTTGATCTGGTTGAGAATTCTAACGATGGCGTCTGGTCGATGAACGAGGACGGCACGCCGAAATGGCGCATGGCCCCGAGTCCGCATGGCGCCTACTGGAAGGATGGCCAG
>JAPKCR010000434.1 GCA_026421135.1 Sulfitobacter sp.
GGTTCGATCCGGCAAAATATCTGTTGGTCTGCGATCATTGCGGAAATACCGAAGCCATCTCGGGACGGCGGACACATCAACCGATCTCGGAACTTGATTTTCGCGCCGCCATAGCCCGCCAACTGCCCCAAGCGGAGATGGAGGAAACCCGCGTTACGACCTGCCCCAACTGCGCGGCTCAGGTCGAGTTTGACGAAGATAAACATGCCACCGAATGCCCGTTTTGCGCGACGCCCGTTGTGGTAGACACAGGGCTGAACCGTCACATAAAACCGCGCGGCGTCTTACCCTTTGCGCTGACCGAAAATGTCGCCAAAGACGCGATGATAAACTGGCTCGGCCGTCTTTGGTTTGCGCCGAACGGTCTGCAGGAATATGCCCGCAAGGGCCGCCGGATGGAGGGGATCTATGTCCCCTACTGGACCTATGACGCCGATACGAAATCCAATTATACCGGCGAACGCGGCACAGTTTACTATGTGACTGTCACCGTGATGCGGGACGGCAAACCGGAGCGGCGGCAGGTGCCAAAGGTCCGTTGGCGGGCCGCCTCAGGTCGGGTGGCGCGTTTCTTTGACGACGTTTTGGTTCTGGCATCAAAATCCCTGCCCAAGAAATTCACTGATGCGCTCGAGCCTTGGGATTTAGCGGCGATGGAACCCTATGCCCCCGAATACCTGGCAGGTTTCCGTGCCGAGGCCTATTCGATCACCCTTGAGGACGGCTTTGTCGAAGCACGGCAGATCATGGATGCGATGATCGAGCGGGACGTGCGATTTGACATCGGTGGCGACCGTCAGCGGATCCATAATGTGCAGACCCGGATCAGCGATGTCACGTTCAAACATATTCTTCTTCCGGTCTGGCTTGCGGCGTATAAATACCGCGGCAAGACCTACCGCTTTGTGGTCAATGGCCGCACTGGCAATGTTCAGGGCGAACGCCCCTATTCCGCGATCAAAATAACCTTTGCCGTGATCCTTGGCCTTTTGGTTGCAGGCGTAGTCGGCTATTTCATGGCACTGCAAAAATGACCCAGATCGACACGCTTACTGAAATCTTGCAGGCGCGCTATTCTTGCCGCGCTTTCTTGGCCGACCCCGTTCCTGATGATGTCATCACCCGGATTATCCGGACCGCCCGTCACGTACCCAGCTGGTGTAATGCGCAACCTTGGCAGGTCACCATAACCAAGGGCGAAGCGACTGACCGGTTTCGCACGACCTTGATGGATGCCGCCAGCCAAGGTGCATTGCCCGAACCCGATCTGGAGTGGCCCGAGGGATACACCGGGGTCTACAATGACCGCCGCCGCACCTGCGGCTTTCAGCTCTATGATGCGGTGGGTATCGACAAATCTGACCGCACGGGCCGCGCCGCTCAAATGTTGCGCAACTATGCCTTGTTTGACGCGCCACACGTGGCAATCATCACCGCCCCGACCGAGCTTGGCCCCTATGGCGCGATGGACAGCGGTGGATTTGTAACCGCCTTTACCTTGGCTGCAACCGCTCTTGGTGTTGCAACTATCGCTCAAGCCGCCATTGCAGCCTATGCGCCGCTGGTCCGGGACCATCTGGAAATACCCGATGACAGGCTGGTCCTTTGTGCCATCTCATTCGGCTATCCCGACGCGAACGCACCGATCAACCAGTTTCGCACAGAACGGGCGGACCCGTCTGACATCATAGACTGGAAATCCTGAAATGCGTGCGGTGCTTCAACGGGTCGAACAGGCCTCCGTCACCGTTGATGGAACTGTCATCGGTGAAATCGGCGCGGGCCTGCTGATCTTTGTTTGCGCCATGCCGGCCGATACTCAGGCCACAGGCGACGCGCTTGCCGCTAAAATCGCCAAGCTGCGCCTGTTCCAAGATGATGCGGGCAAGATGAACCTCAGCCTTGCGCAAACCGGCGGGAGCGCCTTGATTGTCAGCCAGTTCACACTTGCCGCTGATACCTCACGCGGCACACGCCCCGGCTTTTCTTACGCCGCCAAACCGGACGTTGCCAAATCGCTCTATCTCGACTTTATCGCAAGCATGACCGCCCTCGGAATTCCCACACAAACCGGTGAATTTGGTGGAGACATGTCCGTCGCCCTTACCAACGATGGCCCGGTCACGATTTGGCTAGACACCGAAAACCCTTAACGCTGACCTGTATTTTCTAGATCAAAAATACCCTCGGGTATTGCCCTATGGTTCAAGTACACTGGATGACGGCAGACAGACCAATTAGCGGTTTACGGTTCGCGGAACGCTTCCTTGGATTTGTACAGCGGCTTGAGCAGATACTGCAGAACCGTTTTGGACCCTGTATGCAACTCCACACTCGCCTGCATGCCCGGCCGGATCTGCAACGACGCCTGACGCTCTGTCAGATGTTCTGTGTCGACCTGCAACGTCACCTTGTAGTGCGGATCACCGTCAGTGCTGCGTGACCGTTCGTCTTTGAAGGTGTCGGCAGAGATCAACTTTACCGTGCCCTTGAGCGTGCCATAGATCGTGTAGTCATAGGCCGACAGCTTGACCGTTGCCTCCTGGCCCGGACGTACACCGGCGATGTTCTCGGGCTTGACGCGGGCCTCGACAAACAGTTCTTCGTCCAGCGGGATGATCTGCAGAATTTCTTCGCCAGGGCGCACGACGCCACCAATGGTTGTCACGCTCAGATTATTGACGATCCCACGCAAGGGGCTGACCAAAATGGTGCGGTTCAACTGGTCGGTACTGGATTTCAGGTTTTGCTTCAGCGTCGCGAGCTCTTTCAGCACGTCTGAATATTCCTGTGCACGGTCCAGTTCGGTTCCTGTTGTGATCTCGTCCAGCTTGATCCGAGCATCGGCATGCACCTTGCGCGCACGCGTAACCTCGATCAGGGACACGATTTTCTTCTTCAGCATGGCTTCCAAAAGCTCGCGCTCTTTGGCAGCTTCGGCCAGCACCCGTTTGGCTCCGTCAGAACGGGAGACGAAATCTGATTGCCGCGCCTTCAGCAATGTGCGTTCCGACGCAACGATACCGGGGGTGCGCTGTGCAAACTCATCGGGCACTTCCACGTCGAATTGTCCCGCCAACTCGGCCTCAAGGCGCAAGCGGCGGATTTCGAAAGCGCTGATCTGGTCTTGCAAGTCATCAACCGAGGATTGGAACTGTGTCCCATGCAGCCGCCCCAGAACGTCACCTTTTTCAACGATGTCGCCTTCGCCTACGGACAGCTCAGCCAGAATGCCCCCTTCAAGGTTCTGAATGATCTGGGGGCGCGAACTTGAGATCATTGACCCTTCGGCGCGCACGATCTCGTCCACCCAAGCGAAGGCC
>JAPKCR010000435.1 GCA_026421135.1 Sulfitobacter sp.
CAGCCATCGTCGAACTTTTCGACTGTACCACCCAAAGCTTGGGCAATGATTTGATGCCCGAAACACACACCGATCAATGGCTTGCCAGAGGCACGGATCGCACGGATCAATTCCTCAAGCGGGGGGATAAACGGATGATCCTCATAGGCCCCATGTTTGGAGCCGCTGATCAGCCAGCCATCGGCCGCATCAACATCCGCAGGAAATTCCATGTCCACAACGCTAAACGTCTCAAATTCGAAATCATGGCCATGACCACTGATGAGACGGCTGTAGAGCGCCGTGTAGTCCCCAAGTTCTGATTGCAGTTCAGGTACAAAATGACCTGCTTGCAGTATCCCGATTTTCATAAACCACCATTGTTTTGCCCCTCAGTGCGAAAATTCAAGGAGCCTCAATGTCTTTAAACACGCTCTAGTAAGGTACGCCAATGGGTTTCAGCAGGAATTTGATCAAATTTCTCGATTTCTTGTCTTTTGCAGCGGACAAGGTTGTCGATCAATAGCGGATCGAAGATGCGGGCGATCAATGGATCATGTTCAAACATGTCCACAGCGCTTGTCCAATCGGACGCCAAAGTGGGCAGATCATCGGTGTCATAAGCGTTGCCAACAACAGGATCTGTGGGCGTCATTTTATCTGTGATGCCGATCATCGCAGCGCCCAAGACGGCACTGAGCAAAAGGTAGGGATTGATGTCGCCACCCGCTGTGCGATGTTCAATCCGGCGGGCAACGTTTGGACCACCCGGAATACGGATCGCCACGGTGCGGTTTTCATAGCCCCACGCGGCAGAGGTCGGCGCATGGGCCCCTTCAACCAAGCGATCATAGGAATTGCCATTGGGTGCGAAAATAAGGCTGCTTGCGGGCATCGCGGCAAGGCATCCTGCAACGGCGTGGCGCAAAATGTCTGTGCCCTCGGGTCCACCATTGTCAAAGACATTGCGCCCGTCTGAGTCCAGAACAGAGAAATGAACGTGCATCCCATTGCCTGAATCGGCGACGTAGGGTTTTGCCATAAAAGTCGCCGCCATGCGGTGTTTGCGGGCCAATCCGCGAACCAAGGATTTGAACAACCATGCATTATCAGCCGCGTCAATTGCAGGGCCATGACACATTGTGACTTCAAATTGACCAACACCCGCTTCTGAAATTGCAGTTTCGGCAGGGATGCCCATGGCGGCAGCGCCCGCATACAGATCGTCAAAGAACGCAGCGAAGGCGTCCATCTGGGACATCGATAAAATTTCGGCGCCATCTAAGGGTAATCCGTTGCGGGGATCGCGGGGCGGGGACAACGTGCCGCCGCTTTCATCCACCAATGTAAATTCCATTTCGGTGGCAGCAACCACGTGCCAGCCACGGGCGTCGTACTGTTTTAAAACACGGACCAGCGCATGACGTGGATCGCCAGCAAATGCGGTGCCGTCCTCGTTGTTCAGCATCATAGGCACCAAAGCCGAGGGGGTATCCAGCCATGGCACTGGCATTGGCGCGCGCTCGGTCGGGAACAACATGCCGTCGGCGTCGCCTGTATCAAACACCAAAGGGCTGCCTTCAATATCAGCGCCCCAAAGGTCGACGTTGAGAACAGACAGGGGCATGCGCACCGCACCTGACGCTAATTTGTTGGCATAGTTTCCCGGAACAACTTTGCCCCGCATCTGACCGTTCAAATCACAGGCAACCACGCGAAAGGTTCGCAGATCAGTCAAATTCATAGCGCAGGTCCCTTGTTCATCTTGCTAAAAAAACTTCCGCCGGAGGCACATCGGCTGCTGGCGCTACCTTATGAGATTTGGGCGGATGCGCAATTTTTGGCGCGTGTTGGCGGGAAGATGACTATTTAGGCGACGGTTCACAAGACCAAACAATCCGATCACACAAAGGGTCAGAATGATGAAGTACCCCGCCAAAATCGGATTAGGGATGAACGGATTAAAGGTCTTATCGGCAAAATAGCTGGCATAATACAGTGCATCGCCGCGTTGTTGCCATGCGGGGAAGCCCGAGAAAAAGACCAATGTTGTGGCGTGAAACAAGAAGATTGCCTCGTTTGTATAAGCGGGCCACGCAAGACGTAACATTGTGGGCCAGATCACACGTTTGAAGCGGGGCCAGCCGGATAGCCCGTAGGCATCGGCGGCTTCAACATCACCCTTGGGGATGGATTTTAAAGCGCCATGAAAAATCTCGGCCGAATAGGCGGAGGTGTTCAGGAACAAGACAACCAATGCGCCAAGCCATGCTGATGTAAGCGGTGAGAAAAAAGGGATCATGCTTTTGAGTGATAAAAACAGAAAGTATGCAAAGAAAAATTGAATAAATAGTGGCGAGCCACGAAACAGAAAGATGAACCATTCCGATGGTTTCCGGAGCCACGCTGAGTGAGAGGTTTTGCCCAACGCCAGTGTCGTTGCAAGAAAAAATCCAGCAATCAAAGCACAAACGCCAAAGTAAATGTTCCAAATCATACCCGAACCGATCAGCGTGAACTGTTGGCACAATGTAAAATCGGTACGGGGTAGTAGGCGCTCTCCGATTCCTTGGGATCGCAGGCCATAATCCATGATGGTTTGAAAACAATCTACCATTATGTGGCTGCCTTGCGTTGGGCTTCGCCACCAGCTGTGGCTTGGCCACGTGTCAGGCGGATCATAACTCGATTAAGAACAACTTCTGACACTTTGGTGAAACAAAGGTAAAATACGAGCAAAAAGAAAAAATACCACATGCGCCAATCTGGATGAGGGTAGCTGGTAAATCTTGGTGTTTTTGTGCCGCCAAGTTCACGTGACCAGTAAACAATATCTTCGACACCAAGCAAAAAAAGGAGAGGTGTCGCTTTGATCAGGACCATCCAAAGGTTGGACAATCCTGGCAAAGCAAAAACCCACATTTGGGGTACAAGGACGCGCCAAAAGCTTTGGTGACGAGACATACCATACGCTTCAGCGGTCTCTAATTGGGCATATGGAACAGCACGCATCGCACCAAAAAGGACGTTTGCGGCAAAAGCGCCAAAAACAATTGAAAAAGTTAGGACTGCCAGCATGAAGCCATAAGTTTCATGGATCCACTGCGGGGAGTTGCCTAGGGGCAGTTTAGCTGCGGTACACACGACAAAATCATTTCCTTGGCGTACAGATTCGCTCCAATCAGGACACTTCCATTTATGTCGGAAATATTCGAGACCCTGATCAAGCGCGATAACAAAGAATAAAAAGAAAGCAATGTCAGGAACACCTCTCACAAGCGCAATGTAAGCTTTACCAAACCATCTCAGTGGCGCAAAATGACTTCGCGCCGCTGATGCGCCGC
>JAPKCR010000436.1 GCA_026421135.1 Sulfitobacter sp.
ACCAAACCTGCCCTCGCTGCCGTGCTGATGGCCTCAGTCTCCCTGCCCGCTTTTGCCGACGGGCAACTGAACATATATTCTTCGCGTCACTACGACACAGATGAAAAACTGTATTCCGACTTCACCGACCAAACCGGCATCACGATCAACCGGATCGAAGGCAAAGCCGACGAATTGCTGGCCCGTATGCAGGCAGAAGGGGCGAACTCCCCCGCCGACGTTTTGATTACAGTCGATACGAGCCGCCTGAGCCGCGCCAAAAACATGGAGCTTTTGCAGCCTGTGGAAAGTGCAGTTCTTGAAGAACGCATCCCCGCCAACCTGCAAGACACCGACAATGACTGGTTCGGCTTTTCTCAGCGCTCTCGCATCATCTTTTATGCCAAAGACACGGTTGATACGCCGCCTATGACCTATCTTGGTCTGGCCGATCCAGCCTACAAGGGCAAGGTCTGTATCCGGTCGTCTTCCAACGAATATAACCAAACTTTGCTGGCTGCGATGGTCACCCACTACGGCGAAGAAAAGGCCACCGCTTGGGCCCAAGGCGTTGTCGACAACATGGCCCGCTCGCCACAGGGTGGTGACACTGATCAGCTACGTGGCCTCGTGTCTGGCGAATGTGAAATCGCGGTATCCAACACCTACTACTTTGCCCGCGCCCTGCGCACCGATGTCGACGGTGTCAGTGCCGAGATTGATAAGATCGGTTGGGTTTGGCCAGATCAAGAAGACATCGGCGCGCATATGAACCTGTCTGGTGCCGGTGTTGCCGCCAACGCGCCCAACCGCGACAATGCGATAAAGTTTCTTGAATATTTGTCCTCAGACAGTGCACAGGCCTATTTTTCGGCAGGGAATGACGAATTTCCGGCGGTCAAAGGTGTCGAGTTGGCTGAATCAGTCGCCAAACTGGGCGCGTTCAAGGCAGACGATGTGAACCTGTCAGACGTGGCAGAGAACATTCCGACGGCGCAAAAGATCTTTGACGCAGTGGGCTGGGAATAACTTCCACCTTACACCTGATCGAAAACAAGGCTGCATTGACATCACGTCGATGCAGCCTTTTCCTTTTTGGACGTAGGTGTCCGGCCTCCAATAGGCCCAGCACCCACCGCAGCCTTAGCGTTGCCGCCCCACCTGCCGACAGATCAGGATCACTGGTAGCAGGCCCATCGCAACAATCACCAGCGATGGCACCGCTGCGCCGTCCAGACGTTCATCACTGGCCAAGCGGTACGCCTGCACCGCTAATGTGTCATAATTGAAGGGGCGCATGATAAGTGTCGCGGGCAATTCTTTCATCACATCGACAAACACGATCAACAGCGCCGTCAACAGGCTGGGTGACAAGATCGGCAGATGCACTCGGCGCAAGGTGCCGACGGGGGTTTCCCCCAAAGACCGAGCCGCTGAATCCATATTGGCATGCACCATCGCCTGACCGCCTTCATAGGCCCCCAAAGCAGCCGCCAAAAAACGCACCATATAGGCCGCAACCAGCAGCCAGATTGACCCCGTAAGCAGTAGCCCCGTCGAGATATCAAAGGTGCTGCGCATCCATGCGTCGAGTGTGTTATCAAAGGCCGCAAAAGGCACCAACAAGCCCACAGCAATCACACCGCCCGGCACCGCATAGCCCAGTCGCGCCACATATGCCGCCCCATTGGACAGCTTGCCTGGACGCAGCCGCTGAAAGAACCCCACGCATACTGCCGCCGCTACGGTGATCACTGCAGCGATCCCCGCAAGCGTGGCCGAGTTGCGGATGAAGCCAAGGTAACGGGGGCTTAAAAGGTCCTGCTCAGACCCGATGCCCATTGAAAATAGGATTACGACCGGCAGCACCGCGCCTAATAGTACAGGCACACCACAAGCAATCAACGCCACGGCGGCACGCCACCCGCTTAATTGCAGCGGCGGCATCGCCACAGCCCGGCGGGACGGGTCATGATACTTTGCCTTGCCGCGCTGGATCCGCTCGAGCATCGCCAACAACAGCGCAAAACTAAGCAAACAAAGGGCCAGCTGCGCTGCGCCTGCGCGGTCGAACAGGGAGAACCAGCTGGTGTAGATGCCGGTGGCAAAGGTCTGGACCCCGAAATATGCAACAGTGCCGAAATCCGCGATCGTCTCCATCACGGCAAGCAGGACGCCGCCTGCGATGGCAGGACGCGCAAGTGGCAGACTCACCTTGTAGAACGCCACCCACGCGCTGCTGCCCAAGGCGCGCGCCGCAAGGAATGTCGTGGCTGATTGCTGCAGGAACGCGGCACGGGCCAGAAGGTAAACATAAGGATACAGCACAAGGATTAGCATCATCGCCGCACCCGCCAGCGATCTGATCTCGGGGAACCAATAATCGCGTGGTCCCCAGCCGGTCACGTCGCGTAGAATTGTTTGCACTATGCCAGGGTGATCAAGGACATGTGTATAGGCGTAGGCCAACACATAGGCGGGAAAAGCCAGCGGCAAGACCAGAGCGATCTCAAAAACCTTTGCCCCCGGAAAGCGGGTCATCGTAACCAGCCACGCGGCACCCACGCCCAAGGCAAAGGTTCCGGCGGCCACGATAACGACCAGCAGCAAAGTCGTGCCCACATAACCCAGCAAAACCGTGTCGATCAGATGGCGCACCGTATCTGTACCGCCCAAAAGAGCAGCCAGCATCACTGCTAGCATCGGCAAGGCGCAGGCTGCAGCAATTGCGACCGCAACAATGGCCAGTACCCGCAATCCATCATGAGGGGCTTTGACGGCTATTTCATCAGGATTTATCTGGCGCAGTGTCATAAATTCGGTTTCGACTATTTTAGTCGGGAATACCAGCGGGGCGCGCAAAATTATCGCGGCATGTGGTGCGACGCGGCACCGCATTCAGCGAGGGCATTTCAAAGCCAGTGAAGCAGGGGCGTGTCAGTCGTAGCTGCGCTGATCTTCGATGACGAGGCCATCTTTGGGTAAGGTGCCGGGGTCAACGATCACGATCTTACCTTTGAGTTTGAGCACATCAACCACAGTCTGCGCATAGGCGTCAGCATCGCCTCCTGTGGCTTCGATCTGCACGGTCATCACGTCCTGTTCGGCGGCACGGCTGGCGACTACTCGGGCCTTGGTGATTTCGGCATGGTGGGCGACCAAGGCAGCAACCTGCTCAGGGCGCACAAACATGCCTTTGATCTTGGTGGTTTGATCAGCACGGCCCATCCAGCCCTTGATGCGCATGTTGGTACGGCCGCACGGCGATGTGCCGGGCAGAATGGCACTTAGATCACCTGTGGCAAAGCGGATCAGCGGGTAGTCCGGGTTCAGC
>JAPKCR010000437.1 GCA_026421135.1 Sulfitobacter sp.
AGCGCAGAAAGGGCAAGACCCAGAACCAAAGCAAGATCAGAGTCCATATTTTTCACGTCCTTGAAGCTAATAAGTTGCCGTTCAATAGAACGCTACTCTGGATCGGCACTAAAAATCAAACGTTCGTCACACGGTGCGACACGCAAAATGTTAGTGCTGCCTTCGACGTTAAACGGCACACCTGCGACAACAACCACCATATCTTCGGGTTCAGCATAACCCTCGTCCCGGGCGACACGCGCGGCGCTAACGACAGCCATCTTGAACCGCTCAAGGCGTTCCGTCACAACACAATTAGTGCCCCAGCTTAGCGTCAGCCGCCCTGCGGTCTTGGCCAGCGGGGTCAACGCGATGATTGGCACCCGTGGGCGTTCGCGGGCGATCAAAAGGGCTGTGGTACCGCTTTGGGTGAAACAACAAATCGCTTTGATGTTTGTGGTTTCGGCAATTTCACGGGCGGCGGCAACAATACCATCAGCCACAGTCATCCGGTCAGCGGTACGCGATGCTTCGATAATCTGTGTATAGGTCGGGTCCATCTCGACCTCTGTGGCGACGTTATCCATCGTACGAACCGCTTCGATCGGATAAGATCCAGCTGCGGATTCAGCCGACAACATGACCGCATCGGCACCTTCGTAAATTGCGGTAGCAACATCAGAAACCTCGGCGCGGGTTGGCATCGGGCTTTCGATCATCGATTCCAACATTTGCGTCGCGACGATCACGGGCTTTGCCGCCGCGCGGCATTTGCGCACCAGACGTTTCTGGATGGGCGGAACATTCTGGATTGGCAGTTCGACACCCAGATCGCCACGCGCAACCATGATGCCATCGCTGACAGCAAGGATATCTTCGAACCGGGCAACGGCAGACGGCTTTTCAATCTTGGACAGCAACGCCGCGCGGCCTTTGGTAAGCTCACGCGCCTCAAGCACATCCTCGGGGCGCTGAACAAAGCTGAGGGCAAGCCAGTCGACCCCCAATTCGCAGACGAATTCCAGATCGGCGCGGTCCTTGTTAGAAAGCGCGGCAAGCGGCAGAACAACATCAGGCACATTCACGCCTTTGCGGTTAGAAATCACACCACCGATGACCACTTCGCAATCGGCAAAGTCTGGGCCGCAGTCTTTGACCTTAAGACGGATCTTACCGTCATTTACCAGCAAAGTTGCACCCGGCTCCAGCGCTTGGAAAATCTCTGGGTGAGGTAGACAGACACGGCTTGCGTTGCCTTCAGCCTCGTTCAGGTCCAATCGGAACGCAGCGCCTTCGACCAGTAGTTCGTTGTCGCCTGAAAACACGCCAACGCGCAGCTTTGGGCCCTGAAGGTCGGCAAGTATACCGATGGTCGATCCTGTTTCTTTTTCGATCTGCCGAATAATCTTGTGCTTGATCCGGATCTCGTCATGGCTGCCGTGGCTCATGTTCAGGCGAAACACATCCGCACCCGCCGCATGCAAAGCCGAAATCATCTTATGCGTGTCCGAGGCAGGCCCCAAAGTGGCGACTACTTTTACATTACGTGTGCGTCTCATCTTGTGCATCATCCTTCGTCAGGTTTGGGCCCGTCACTGGCCCCGATTTAACTAAATTTGCCCCTGTCTAGCATGGGGGTCGCGCAGAGTGGATAGTAAATGTGTTAGCGTTAACATAAAAAACCCGCATCCCGCCGGATTTTCATTCGCTCGCGCCTCGCCTAGAGATAGATGGCAAAAGGTTTCAGCAATATGACTTACACCCCATTCTCGATTGATGGCGCGCATCGCCCCGGCCGCTGGCTGGTCACTTGTGATCATGCTGCCAACACTGTTCCAGACGGCATTGCAGGCGGCACGTTGGGGTTGGACAATGCAGATATGGAACGTCACATTGCCTATGATATCGGGGCTGCAGGTGTAACGCGTGCCTTGGCCGACCGGCTGAATGGACCAGCAATCCTTAGCAATTTCTCGCGATTGGTAATTGATCCCAACCGCGGCGAAGACGACCCGACACTTTTGATGAAGCTATATGACGGCACCATCATTCCCGCCAACAGAAATGCCGATCATGGCGAACGGGAACACAGGCTTAACACCTGCTATCGCCCCTATCACGACGCATTGGCAAAGCTGGCAGCACGCCCTGCAACCGTCATCGTTTCAATCCACAGCTTTACCCCACAATTGCGCGGCAAGCCCCAGCGACCATGGGAGATCGGCGTACTATACGCCCATGACAAACGGCTTGCCGTGCCCCTGATGGACCGCTTGCGGCAGGAAACCGGGCTAACGGTGGGCGATAACGAACCATATTCAGGTCATTTGCCTGGAGACGCCATTGACCGCCACGCGCTTCAACAAGGCCGCCCGAACGTGCTGATTGAACTGCGCAGTGATCTAATTGCCGATGCCAATGGCCAACAAGCCTGGGCCGACCTTCTGGCCCCGGTCCTTGAAACCACATTAGCCCAAACCCAACTTTGATATCAAAGAGGAGAGACACCATGCCCACACAAACCGAGATCGAGCTCCAAGCAGCCGCCTTCCGCCGTCTGCAGCAACATCTGATGCACGACCGCACCGATGTACAAAATATCGACATGATGAACCTCACCGGTTTCTGCCGCAACTGCCTGTCGCGCTGGTATCAAGAGGCCGCAAACGAACGCGGCATCGAGATGGGCAAAGAAGAATCCCGCGAACTGTTCTACGGCATGACGATGGATGAATGGAAATCGAACCATCAGACGGACGCAAAGCCCGAACAGCAAGAAGCCTTCAAGGTCGCGTTCGAGGAGAATGTAGGGAAGGGGTAAGGGCGTTCTTGCTCCAGGGGCCAACCCTGGAATGGAAGTCCGCTTCGAGCCCTTACTCGCCATTTTCCCTCCGTCTCGCCTCATCCGCGAGCATGCGAAGCAGTAAAAACAGCACGGCAACCAAAATGATAACAAAGACACCCCAAATCTTTTCATCAACTAACAGAAAGGCTGACCAGATCATCAGAAACATCATAGTGCAGAAAACACTCAAGATGCTCAGAACAAGCCGGAAAATGGTTCTTGTGGCCTGCTCCCAAACCTTAGATCTTTGGATCCTCGAGCGGATCTCGCGAAGTCGATGTGTATCAAACAACATGGCACCTGTATTTTGTATATCCACCACTTATTCAACGGTTGCTCAGACTGCAATTCGATCACGACCGACGACCGCTTTGTCCGCATAGCAGACCCCCTAACGCCCAAAATGCTGCGAACCCGCTCTGATGTCCACTCTGGGTAAGTGTCTGGTTTCACAGCCATCACGCCTGCCGACCACAGCTAATGA
>JAPKCR010000438.1 GCA_026421135.1 Sulfitobacter sp.
CGGAAAAATCTCAGTTCTCCAGCTATCTCAAACTGTTGGGCGGCGCGGTTCAGCTTATAATTCGATCGGCTGTAGAAACATCGCTCTGCGTTTAGATGTTTGTGGATCGAGGCGTGGATGGCCGCAAATTTCTGCAATCTTCGCATCCGCATGAGATGCAGCATAGCCTGCTCTCTCTGTCTAAATGGCCGGTGTGAATGCTCGGCTAGAAACTTGAGCCAACGGCCCGTTTCCTGTTTGTCGACATCTCCGATGACCTTCACTGCCGCGCCATAGGAACGTAGTTTTTTGGTGACGAAGACATGTGCGCGGCCTTGGCGTCTCATGGTTATCCTGAAGAATTTCAATACGGCTCCGGGATCACGGTGCCTTGTTGCGAAGCTTTCCTTCGTGATCAACAGCGCTCCAGATAAAGTGCATTTAGTCGATGATCTTCACGAACACCTCGGCCAAGTGCCGCTGCCATTGTGGATATGCGCGCATTTCGCTGCCCCTATTCTTGCGGACCCCAGCAGCAAACAAAGAAACTTTGCTCCCATTCTTCGCGCGGCTTTGGCGAAAAGATCGGCATCGTGCGTTTGACGCTGAGGACTGATAATTACTGACAACATGGATAATTTGTCCGAAGCCCAGTCATCTTCCAACGATTGCCGACTGTCGCCGTTGGTCTGATAGTTGCCGTTCGTTGCGACCCGCACCTATGTCGGCGGAGCGGACGGAACTGCCTTACAAAAAAGTCTAGATAGTCTCTCGAGTCTGAATTTAGTCTTGAAAAAACTCGCCATAGATCAACGGGTTGGCTTCACAAGCGATAACCTCAGATGCAAGTTCGTTATCTAATTCGATTTCCGTCAAAGCGGCGTCTAGGCATTCAATGCTACGCTCATCAGATGTGAATATCGACAGGCCCGCTCCGGTGCTTTAGCGCTGTGCCGTTGCAGGCATCCTGCTCATTCGAACCATTCGTAGCATCCGTCACGTTTGGGCTCGAAGGAGACCCTCGCCGCGATCTGCATCGACGTCTCCTATGCGGACTTTGCCGCCGTCCTCGGACACAAAACCAAGGTCCGCTTGTCTGCACTTTGCGGACCCTGTTCCTTAGTTAGACGCGAATAGCGGAAAGTAGGCTATCGCTTTGGTCCAATGGATGGATTTGACCATTCTTCCTTTGGTGTGTTTCGAGTTGAATGCAGCTGCGGATAAATTTCCAAGCCGTAATCAGTATTATTGGTTGTTGGAAGGTACCACTCGTCAAGATACGCGCATCTGAATACACACACACACGATCGTCAGAAGTCGGGCAAAAATCGTTGGTCAATGGTCTGTAGAATTCTGCGAGCCGTGAAAACTGCTCGATCTAGCAACTGGATGGAAGTTTAATTTAGGGCGAAGCCAGGCGCGGGGCGCGGTCACAAACGGATATGCGGCGCTTACCAGATCTGATCGTATGAGGGGGCTGGCTCAGTACTATTGGGTAAATTAAGCCACTGCCGCACCATGTGTTTGAGAGCGACACATGGCGCGACTATTGATTAACGCTTTCTTATAGAAGCATACCAGCCAAGCGAACCCCGATCATCGCGCAGGCTGGCATCGTCGGTACGGAAACGATGCGCGGCATGATCGTGCTGTCAGCGATCCGCAAGTTGCGAATGCCGTTCACGCGCAATTGGCTGTCCACTACCGCGGTATCATCTGCCCCCATCCGGCATGCACCTGCCGAATGGAAATACGTTGTGGCACCGTTGCGAATAAAGGTCACAAGCTCTTCGCCTTCCAGATCACGCCCAGGGGCAACCTCGGCGACGACGTGGTCCTTGAGCGCCGGTGCGTGGGCAATCTCGCGCGCGATCTTGATCGCACGGGAAAGATATTCAACATCGTCCTCGTGGCTGAGGAACTGCATATCGACCACTGGCCGGTCGTCGGGATTGCTGGACGCCAGCTTGACCGTCCCACGGCTTTTCGGGGCGACAAGGCCGCCGCACAAGGCCCAGGTATTGCCAGGGTTCTTTGGCGGATATTCCTTGGCAATCACTTCGCTCGCGTAGGGCAGTTCAATCTGAACGATACTGACATCAGGTAGCTCTAGCGAAGCATCCGTCTTCAGGTATCCGGACATGTTGGCCGCACTGTTGCGATGTTCGATTGGCTCAGGGCTCTCAAATAGGCAGCCGCCATGCAGGATATGATCCTGAACGTTTTTGCCAACTTCCGGCGCATTCAGGACCGTCTCGATACTATGCGAGTCAAGCTCGGTTTTGTCGCCCATGCCGCTGAGCATCATCAGTTTGGGCGTGTTGAACCCTCCTGCTGACAACACGATCTCACGCTCGGCACGGAACGTGACGGCTTCGCCGTCGCGGACGCATTCCACACCGACAGCGGTTCCGTTTTCGACGATAACGCGATTGACTGTTGTGTTGACCAGCAGCGTTACATTCTCTCGGGCCAATGCGGGGTAAAGGAAGGCGCGGGCCATCGAATTGCGGCGCCCATCTTTGATGATTTGGTTCATCAAGCCAAAGCCGTTGCCAGTGATCTCGCGATCGGTGTTAAGGTCGTCGGTGATCGGCATGCCGACCTCCTTGGCAGCGTCCAGCGTGGCACCGACAAGTGGCATCAGACCTTGTGCTGGCTGAACCCAAACCGGGCCATCAGTGCCGCGGAATTCTGCATTGGGCGTGCCGCGCCAGTTTTCAATCTGTTTGAAGACCTCACGACTGTTTTCGTAGTTCCAAGCAGCGTCGCCAGTGACTTCGGACCAATGGTCCATGTCGGCTTTGGTCGGACGCGCCCAGATCGTGGCGTTGATGCTGGACCCGCCACCAACCACTCGGCCGGTATGCTCGGGGATGGCGCGGCCATTTACACCTGCGCTAGGAATTGAGACGTCGCCCCAGTCCCGTTCAGTCCCAAGGTTCGTGAACCAGACGCGAGGGTCATCAACAGACGGTGCCGTATCCCAGTCCCCTGCTTCGATCAAAAGGATATTGCCGTCTGTCTTTTCAGCCAGCGTGCCAACCAGCGCGCATCCTGCACTGCCGGAACCCACGACGATGTAATCATACCCTTGTGCCAGATTGGCGACCCGTTCGGCCTGGACCTTGCGAATGTTGTCCAATTCGTCGGCCAACGCGCGTAGCGGTGCCGCACCGACCAGACCCGTTGCAAGTGCGGTGGTCATGAATGCGCGACGGGACATTTTTCCGGTAATTAGCGAATGCTCAAGGCGCTCGAGCGCCGTATCGAAGTAATTGTTCATTGGTTTCCTCCCTTTGTACGGAACATCTTCCGCAGTTTTC
>JAPKCR010000439.1 GCA_026421135.1 Sulfitobacter sp.
GCCGATATAGGTTAGCGCCATTAACCCGCCCGCCAGCAAAATGCCGACAGGGTGCAATCTGCCCAAGAAGGCAACAATGATCGCTGTGAACCCATAGCCCACGTTAAAATCAATGGTGATCTGACCTGCGGGGCCGGCGACTTCGAACATACCGGCAAGCCCGGCCAGCAGACCGGACATACCCATGCAGAACAAAACCAACCGCGTCGGGTTTACGCCGGAAAACTTGGCCGCACGCGGGGCTTCACCGGTAACACGAATGGCAAAGCCAAGCCGGTGCCGTGCTAGCAATACATAGGCAAAGATCACAGCGATCAACGCAGCCACGACACCCCAATGCATACCTGATCCCGCGATCAGTTCCGCATTATGGGCCGAGCCGTATTGCTGTAAATTCCGACTGCCGGGAAATCCGAAACCTTCAGGGTTCTTTAAAAGGCCAAGCGCCATGGAGGCCAGAAATTGCTCGGCCACATAAACCAGCATCAAGGAAACCAAAATCTCGTTGGTGCCAAACTTGACCTTTAAAAGCGCCGGGATCATGGCCCAGATCCAGCCGCCCAATGCACCCGCCAAAACCATCACCGGGAAAATCAAAACGCTTTCAGTGGGGTAGAATGCCAACCCGGCACCCGCACCGAAAATAGCCCCCATGATATACTGGCCTTCTGCGCCGATATTCCAGATGCCTGCCTTGAACCCCAAGGACAAACCAATGGCGATCAGCACCAAAGGTGCACCTTTGATCAACAGCTGCGGCCGATAGTAAAACGCAAAATCACCGAACAGCGGTTGCCAGAAAATCGTTGTAATCGATGCCAACGGGTCCTTGCCCAATGCGGCGAACAAAAGCCCACCGAAAAACATCGTTGCCAAGACAGCCAGAACGGGCGCTGCCCAAGAAAACGCCTGACTGGCCTGCGGTCGTTTTTCCAATCTTATCACGCGGCGGCCCCTTCTTTGGCTCTCAAGCATCGCACAGGGACGCGGCTATTGCGCGCCACTTTTTCAAGCCCAAAGAAAAAGGGGCGTGAAACCCCTACCTGCACCATATCAAACATGCGCGACCTCCATCCCGTGGGCACCGCCCATCATTAACCCGATCTCGTCCACCGTAAGACCTTGCGCCGGGCGCGGCTCTGACAAACGGCCTTCGTTCAGGGCTGCAAATCGGTCCGATATTTCCATCAGCTCATCCAGGTCCTGACTGATCACAATAACGGCGGCCCCATTTTCGGCCAAATCCAGCAAAGCCTGTCGGATCGCCGCTGCAGCAGATGCATCAACCCCCCATGTGGGCTGGTTCACAACCAAGACTTCTGGGCGTTGCAACACCTCTCGCCCGATAACAAACTTCTGCAAGTTTCCCCCTGACAGCGCGCGCGCGGCATTGCCGGGGCCGGGGGTGCGCACATCGAATTCCTTGATGATACGCTCTGCGAAACGTTTGGCGGCTGGCCAGTCCAACATCCCGCCGCGCATGAGGTTTTCACGTACAGCCCCAGTCAGCATTGCGTTTTCGGTCAATGTCATATCGGGTGCTGCGGCATGGCCTAGCCGCTCTTCGGGGGCTGCGAGAATACCCAAACCCCGCCGTGCAATGGGGCCAAGCTGGCCGACGTCTTCTCCCCTGAACTGGATCATCCCCGGCCCAGAAAGCTGTTCGCCAGACAAGGCTGCCAATAACTCGTCCTGACCGTTGCCTGCGACACCGCCAATCCCCAATACCTCGCCAGCGCGGACCTGAACGGTTATGTCACGCAGTGGCATGCCAAAAGCTGTGGGTGATTTCGCATTTAGCGCCTGCAAATCCAAAAGCACCGCACCGGGGGTTTTACCCGCACGCAAGGGCGTTTTCAGGATGCTGCCCACCATCATTTCTGCCATGTCACGCGCAGATGTTTCCGAGGGGGTGCAATGGCCGACCACTTTGCCCAAGCGCAGGATGGTGGCGCTGTCACACAGGCTCCGGATTTCCTCGAGCTTGTGCGAGATATACAAAATCGCTGTCCCTTCGGCGCTTAACTTGCGCAGGGTTTTGAAGAGGATTTCGACCTCTTGCGGAGTCAAAACCGACGTAGGTTCGTCCATGATCAACAGTTTCGGATCTTGCAAAAGACAGCGGATAATTTCGACACGTTGCCGTTCACCCGCTGAAAGATCGCCTACGATGCGATCAGGCGATAGCGGCAGACCGTAGGCTTCGGACACCTCGCGGATTTGTTGGCTTAATGCGCGCAGCTTGGGCGCGTTTTCCATGCCTAACGCGATGTTTTCCGCAACAGTGAGCGCGTCAAAAAGCGAGAAATGCTGGAAGACCATGCCGACCCCGGCCGCCCGCGCAGCGCGTGGTTCACCGGGATGGAACGCAGCGCCATGCATCTGCATCGTGCCACTGTCGGGCTTGACCAGACCATAGATCATTTTAACCAGTGTTGATTTGCCGGCACCGTTTTCCCCCAGCAGGGCGTGTACCTCGCCGGGGGCGATTGTCAGCGAAACGTCATCATTCGCCACAACGCCGGGATAGGCTTTGGTCAGTCCTGAAAGGGCAAGAAGAGGTTCAGTCATGGTCCCGCCTTTGATTGTACGTCGTCCAACAGTGCTGCGACGACCCCTTGTGCAATGTCCGAGGGGCGTTTTCCAAGGGTTTTGTCGCCGATGGGGCAAGTGATTTGAGAGGGATCATGGCCCATCGCGGCCAAACGCTTGGAAAAGCGGACCCATTTAGTGTCGGAACCGATCAACCCGACGCTGGCCGCACTGCGTGTTAACAACGCGTCGCAAAGCGCCAGATCAATGTCGTGGGAATAGGTAAAGATCAGGTGATGCGCGTCTTGCGGCGCACGCAGGGCAAGGCGCGGCATGTCGAGAGCGGGAACAACGGTGATTGCGTCCGCGACAGATGTGGGAAATCGGTCAATGTCCTTGTCGATCCAAGTGATCTCAAAGGCCCCGGCAGGCGCTGCGGCTACAACGGCGCGCCCTACATGACCTGCACCCCAAAGCCACAGCTGCCGCGGCACCCCTGAGGCGTGGGGTGCAAGTGTCGCAACAGGCAGCGGGTCGGTTTCCCTTTGCTGATCGGTAAAGGACAACGTGACGGCACCACCGCAGCATTGCCCCAAGTTTGGGCCAAGGGGGATTTTCAGGATGTGGGCTGCGCGGCCCTTGGCGAGCATCTCGCGTGCAGTCAGAATGGCCTGATGTTCAAGCGCACCGCCGCCGATGGTGCCCGCGATGTCTTGGGCCGTTACCTTCATCGCAGTGCCCGCGTCACGCGGGGTAGAGCCGCGCGTCGCGG
>JAPKCR010000440.1 GCA_026421135.1 Sulfitobacter sp.
CAATCGCTATCTCGTTGGAGGTGCCAGCGGGGCAGAATACGCCGCACTCAGAGCGCGTCAGATGTTTGGGGTCCAACAAATGCCGCAACGGCCGGGGATGGCAAATGTGACACCCACAGGCGGCAATCCTGCCACTGGAACCGGATCGCAAATGTTAGCGCAACTCGCACGTTTAGGAAGGTTAGGTAAAAGATGAGTATGTCCAACCCAGCAACGTCATGGATCAAGTTCGAAAATCGTTCACCGACACAAGAAGAACTGAACTCTGATCGCGTGGTTGGCTATTTTCGAATTGAGGACCACTCAGGAGTCGTCACGACCGACCATTTTGGTAAGCTTTTCTGGATCGATGAAGAACACACCTGGGCTATCGAGATTTTTAGCAACGTCCTGCGTCTGACAGCGCCGGGCCAATTTGACTACGAACCCGTCAAGCCGAGCCACTGGTGTTTGGTGCCGCCGCTACCCGATCATCCTGAGCTTTCTGGAGAGCCGTAAAGCTAAACGGCCAGATTTCCTTAACCGTGAAAGATAACAACAGCCGAAATTCGCTGCAAAGTGCAAGAATTCACAGATCGCGTACAAAGTGAGCTTTCGCTGCATGCGCACTAATGTCTGCATTCAGTCACGGCTGTAAGAAAACTGATCGTTTTCGCTCGGTTGAACCTGAACTTGAACGGATCGAAGTTTGTATCGAGGTCGGTTCGCCAATTTGAAGAACGGTAGAAGCTTGATTTTCAGGACGTATCCAAGGCGCAAATGACTGCCGCGGACTTTGCACATGGACTTGGTGCGAACGACATCGCAAAAGTCATAGACGCTCAGAAGGCCTCGAAATTCATGTTGACTTGTAACAACCGTAACATTAAATCGACACCATGGAACAAATGACTTGGATTCTCATGACCTATAAGGTTCCGCCGGAACCGGCTGCCAAGCGCGTTGCGTTGTGGCGAAAGCTCAAGGGCATGGGCGCGGTATACCTTCAGAACGGTGTGTGCCTGCTGCCTGAAACCGAGGAGCACATGCGCCAACTCAAAATGCTCGAAAATGACGCTGCCAAAATGGGTGGCGAGACGGTTCTTCTGGTAACGAAGTCATTAGACAAGACTCAAGACCAAAAGGTGATCGCGAGATTCAAGGCGGACCGCGACGACCAATATCGCGAGTTCATCGGAAAATGCGATGCATTCGAGGCGGAGATCGCAAAAGAAATCGCCAAGCAAAAGTTCACCTATGCTGAACTTGAAGAAGAGGACAATGACCTCAAGAAGCTCCAGAGCTGGATTGGAAAAATCACGGCCCTGGATTTTTACGGCGCGCCACTCGCGGCGACGGCTTCAGAACGCATGACATCCTGCGAGAAGCTATTGGCAGACTACGCACAGCGCGTGTTCGATGCCAATCAAGGGCTGTGAGATTGTAATGGGCCTGATGTCAGACGTCGATGTTGCAGTTACCCGACTGATCAACGGGATTGCCGGTCAAAATCCGGTACTTGATACGGCCATGATCTGGGTTTCTGCGGCAGGCATTCCACTGCTTGTTCTGGCTGTAGCCTGTCAGTGGTGGGCAAAGTCGGACAGACAAGGCACTCGGCATGTGCTGGTCCAGGCCGGTTTGGCATTTTTCCTGGGTCTGGGTTTCAACCAGATCATCCTACTTTTCGTAGAGCGGGTTCGCCCCTATGCCGCCGGTGTCAGCGATCTGCTGATCGCCCCGAGTCTTGATCCTTCGTTTCCGTCTGATCATGCAACAGCGGCCTTTGCAATCGCGATGACATTTGCCATCAGCGACATGCCAAAACGCGCTCTCTGGTTTGGTCTGGCTGCTCTCACGGTCGCAATCTCACGGGTTTACGTTGGCACTCATTATGCCAGTGATGTCCTTGGAGGCGCTCTGACTGGCGCATTTGCAGCCGTTCTGCTGCCATCACTCTATTTGCGGGGGACACGCGTTGATCGCTTTATCACGGGTATTTTCTAGCAAGCAGTTTCGCGACGCCCCAGCGGCTTTCAGGCTTCAGCGAGGGCGTGATGCAAGCGTATTTTAACGAGCTTCTGCCTTCGATCCAGTCTTTGGGGCTTTGGGGCTATTGGTTGATCGGTCTGCTGGCCTTTGGCGAAGCCCTGGTTTTGACCAGCGTTTTCGCACCCGGCACTGTTGTTGTCGTACTTGGCGGCGCACTCGTGGCCCAGGGCCTCTATGATTTTGGGGATATGATCTGGTTTGTGGCTCTGGGCACAATACTTGGGGCGGAGATCAGTTTCAGGATTGGGGCAAAAGGTGCGAACCTCTTTCAAGAGGGCCGACGGGTTTTCTCGCCTGCACATCTTGAACGCGGAAAGCGTTTCTTTGAAAAATACGGAGCACCCAGTATCATTCTGGGTCATTTTTTTGGCCCGCTACGGCCAATCATTCCCGTTGTGGCTGGTTTGTCCCAGATGTCCCGACGCCGCTTTTTCTTCTGGAATGTAATCGGCGGTTTCACCTACGCCGTTGCTTTGGTCAGTGTCGGATACTTCTTTGGCACCGCGACCAACCTGTTCAGCGCCACAATGACGCGGGCCGGGCTATTTGCTATCGCAGTTCTGTTGGCTATCGCGCTTATGTGGTTTGTCGTGGTCAAACTGCGCAAAGCCTTGCCGTTGTTCATTTCTGTTTTGCGTTCAGTCGGATTGGCGATCAGGGATAATCCAGATGTCCGCGCCCTTGTGGCGCGCCATCCCATCCTTTTCAGATTCCTGTCAGAGCGCGTGTCACGAGAGTCCTTCGCCGGTCTGCCGGTCACCATTCTGGCATCCGCTCTTGTATATTTTCTGTTTCTCTATGCTGGCTCGACGCTGGATTTTGTCAGGCAAAGCCAGATTGTTGCGGCAGATGTCCGGGTCGCCAGCTTGTTGTCCGCCTTTCGCGACCCTGCTCTAGTCCGGTTTTTCACTGTGGTGACGGCTTTTGGATATTGGAAGGTCATCGCGATACTGGCGATCACTGTTTCCGCTGTATTGTTGTTGCGAAGGCGACAGCATTATCTGCCCGGCCTCTGGCTGGCGCTGATCGGCAACCAGTTGACGGTAATCTTGCTAAAGAATGTTTTCGCGCGCCCGAGGCCTGAAATGGCGGTATACGCCGAAAGCAGCTATTCATTCCCCAGTGGTCACAGCGCGGCCAGCGTCGCGTTCTTTGGGTTTCTGATCTTCGTTCTTATCCGTGAGCGCGTCGGTCCGATTGTCGTTTCGTTTCTTGTTGGTATCACGCTCATTTTTCTGATCGGGCTAAGCCGGATTTATTT
>JAPKCR010000441.1 GCA_026421135.1 Sulfitobacter sp.
GGCATCGCAGACACTGATATCTTTGTAAACTATACACCTTTTGGACATTCTGATTGGTCTAAAATTGTGGCAGATGTCGTGGCACTTGGTGCTGATGGCAAAAAAGTTGGCGTGATCTCGACCATCAATGGCGATGCGAACATTGGTTTCTACAAAGAGCTGTCAGCGGCGGGTATTTCAGCCGATGACATTCCAGTTGTGGCGTTTTCGGTCGGTGAGGAAGAACTCTCCGGTCTGGATACCAGCAACCTTGTCGGTCATCTCGCTGCGTGGAATTACTTCCAATCCGCTGAGACGCCCGCCAACGCTGAATGGACCGCCGCGTGGAAAGACCGTATGGGCGAAGATCGCGTGACCAATGACCCGATGGAGGCACACTACATCGGCTTCAATATGTGGGTGAACGCGGTCACAGCTGCGGATAGTGCGGAAGTCGACGCCGTGCGCACGGCAATGTATGGACAGGAGTTCCCGAACTTGACCGGTGGCACAGCCGTTATGTTGCCCAACCACCACCTCGCCAAACCCGTATTGATCGGCGAGATCACGGCAGAAGGCCAGTTCGATATCATCAGCCAAACCACCGAAGTGCCGGGGGATGCATGGACCGACTTCCTGCCAGAATCCGCCAAGCTGGTATCGGATTGGAAGGACTTGGGCTGCGGTATGTACAATACCGAGACAAAGAGCTGCGTGCAGACTTTGTCCAACTACTGACCCAACCGCGAGGGCACGTTTCGGCGTGCCCTCCATTTCTTATTTTCTGGAATATGATTATGAAGACCTTGCTGCTGGCCTTGTGCTTTGCGCTCTCCTTTTCCACTTGGCTTTCGGCTCAAACCACCCCCGTCCAAGACGTGTTACAAAGCCAGCGGGCGTTGATCGAGAAAAGTTCGCGCCGCACGATTGGCCCTGCGATTGATGCGCTTGTGGCCAGTGGATTGCCGCAGATGCAGAACGTGCTGGAGGTCTGGCAGGCCAAGAATATGTGGCAGCGCCGCGCGGATGGATTGTTTTTTACCGCGACCAAGAACGCGGATGGCACGTATATGCTGCAAAACTTTGATGATGGTGCGGATGCCGGCACCGCCGCCTCCACCGACCTCAAACAACTAAAACCCAACAGCGGTGTGCGGGCGATGATCGCGACGGCCCTTGTCCAATTCCAACTGTCCGATCCCGACCCCGCCAAACGCGCTGATGCGCTAAACTCGATTGCACGTGATCCCGAGGTGGCGCTGCTGAAGCCGTTGCGCGCTTCGATCGCAAGCGAAACGGATGCAAATGTTCTTGCTCGCAAGACGCGGTTGGAACGGCTGATGACCATGGCCTATGACAGCGATATACCGAGCCGCGTGGCGGCGATTACCGAGATGTCAGGGGATCTGGGCGTTGATTTTCGCGCAACGCTGAACCCGATCCTGACGACAACACGTGTTATCTCGCAGACTCAGCCGGATGCGAATGTCGCCCAAGAATTGATTGCCGGCAGCGATGCGCTGACACGCAAGTCGGCATATGCGCTTTTGGTCGCTGCGGGTGATGCGCCAGCCGAGATTACGGCGGTTGCCCGCGATGCAGCCCTTCAGGCGAACATTGAAGGGGGCCGGATTGCGGGTTTTCCAGTGGCGCAATTGTCCACCGAAGCCGCGCGCGACAGAGCTTATGATGCGCTTGTCCCCGGTGACTTGGCACCGCCCCGGGTAACCCAAGCGGACATAGACGCAAGCCTTGCCAATTTTCGTTTCTTTGACGTCTACACGGAACCTTCCCAAGCCGTCACTACAGCTGCCGAGGACGCACTTGTGGCATCCGAGACCCGCGTAGCGTTCAGTCAGGCGGCTGATCTTGGACTTGATGCTCTGTCGCTGGCTTCGATCTATTTTCTTGCCGCCATCGGCCTCGCCATCACCTTTGGCGTCATGGGTGTTATCAATATGGCGCATGGCGAGTTCATCATGATGGGGGCCTATACCGGCTATGTCGTGCAGCTTTTTGTACCCAACCACACCGCCTCGATCCTGATCGCTGTCCCGCTAGCCTTCGCTGTAACTTTTGCCGCGGGTGTTGCACTCGAACGCCTCGTTGTAAGCTGGCTTTACCACCGTCCGCTTGAAACTTTGCTTGCGACCTTTGGGGTTTCCATCGCGCTGCAACAACTGGCCAAGAATATCTTTGGCACCCAAGCCCGTCCGTTAACCTCGCCAGCTTGGCTGGACGGGGCATGGGTCATCAACGATGTGGTTTCCATCAGCTTTATCCGCATCGCCATTTTTATCCTCGCGCTACTGTTTCTGGCCCTGTTCCTGTTCATTATGAAACGCACGCGGTTGGGGTTGGAAACCCGCGCGGTCACCCAGAATCCGCGCATGGCGGCCAGCATGGGGATCAATCCGGATCGCGTAAATATGCTGACCTTCGGGCTTGGATCCGGCATTGCGGGGATCGCAGGTGTCGCCATCGGGCTGTTCGCCAAAGTGACTTCCGAAATGGGAAGCGACTACATCGTGCAGAGTTTCATGACTGTGGTTGTTGGCGGCGTCGGAAACATCTGGGGAACGCTGGCGGGGGCGGTGATGATTGGCGGCTTCCAGAAGGGTGTCGAATTCCTGAACCCTTCAAACACCTTGGCGGCACAAACCTATATGATCATCTTTATCATCATTTTTATTCAGTTCCGGCCGCGGGGGATCATCGCCCTCAAAGGCCGTGCGGCGGGGGATTAACGCCATGAACAGATCATTCATTGCGCGCAACCCATCGGTCCTGATCTTCCTCGCCATCCTCGCGCTGTTCACGCTGGTGGTCACGGTGCTCTCCGAAGGCTTCGGCGTCGGCCTCATCTCTACAAGCTTCGTCAAGGTTCTGGGCAAGACGCTATGCCTGTGCCTGATCGCAATTGCGATGGACCTTATCTGGGGCTATGCGGGCATCCTGTCGCTGGGTCATTTCGCGTTTTTCGGCCTTGGCGGCTATATGATCGGCATGTGGCTGATGTACGAACGCACCCGCCTGATCGTCGTCAACTCCCTGTCCGAAGGCGTGCTGCCGCCCACACCCGAGGAAATCACAGCAGGCATCGGCAACCAGATATTCGGCGTTGTGGGCAGCAGTGACTTCCCGTTGATCTGGGCCTTTGCAGACAGTTTGGTTCTGCAACTGACCTTTGTCGTACTGGTCCCCGGGCTCCTCGCACTGGTGTTCGGCTGGCTGGCTTTTCGCAGCCGAGTTACAGGAGTGTACCTGTCGATCCTGACCCAAGCTATGACGCTGGGCCTGTCGCTCTATCT
>JAPKCR010000442.1 GCA_026421135.1 Sulfitobacter sp.
GGCAAAGCTGAGCGCCCATGACGACGCCGCTTCCAGCCCGATGGGCAGGGTCTCACCCGCTTCGATCCTGCGCATGTTGTGGCGGATTGCGGCCCCGAACAGGTAGGCTGTCGTGCAAAGAACCGCCATAACCATCGGGGCAAGCCAGCCAAACTGCGCCATCAGGATCGGCCCAAGCACCAGAAATCCACTGCCGATAATGGAAGCCAGCGGTGTGGTCATCGCTTTCCATGTGATGGAGCTGCGCACCGGACCTGACCAAAGCAGTAAGGTCGCAATTGCAACCGCCCCAAGGATAGAACCGGTTAAAATCACCGCTTTACGTCAATCACGCCTGTTTCGGTGACGATCATATCCAGCGGTTCGTCTGTGGGTTCCAATGGTAGGTCAGAAACCTCTTGGCCTGCAAAGGCAAAACCAATCGCGAGTGTCGCGCGCCGCGCCCGCAGTTGCGCAAGGCTGCGGTCATAAAAACCACCACCATAGCCCAGCCTATCCCCGTTTCTGGTAAAGGCCAGCAAGGGTACGATCAGAATTTCGGGTTCGAAAAAATCTTCATTCAATGGAATTTGCGCCCCGAAAGGCCCGTCGATCATTGCGGCAACTGGCGTCCAGCGCGCAAACCTCAAAGGCTGGTCGGCACCCACGATAACAGGCACACCAACCACCCCATGCGCGGATGCTTCGGCCATCGCGGGGCGGGGGTCAATCTCGGTTCGGATCGGCATAAAGCCAGATAGCGGCACGCCACGGTAGCCCGCCAAAACCTCGCTCAGGTAACCGGCCTGTGCGTCATTGGCAGCATCAAACAGTGGTTTGCGCCGGGCAAACGCCGCTTTGCGCGCTGCATCCTTAATGGCTGCCAGATCGGTCACAGCAACACGGCCGCCGCAAGGCCAAGAAACGCGAAAAAGCCTACGACATCCGTTACGGTTGTTACGAACGCACCCGATGCAAGGGCTGGATCAACACCGATCCGTTCCAGCACAATCGGAATGCCTGTACCGGCCAGCCCAGCCACGACCATATTGATCACCATCGCTGTCGCAATCACATAGCCCAGCGCAGGTGAGCCGAACCAGATCACGCCCACAACCCCCATGATCACCGCAAAGATGACGCCGTTGATCAAGCCCACCAGACACTCGCGCCGAATTACCCGCCACACGTTCGACCCGGTCAAATCGCGGGTTGCAATCGCGCGCACAGCCACTGTCAGGCTTTGCGTGCCCGCGTTCCCGCCCATCGAGGCGACAATCGGCATCAACACGGCCAATGCCACGATCTGCGCAATGGCCGCTTCGAACTGGGAAATCACCATTGATGCGGCAATCGCCGTCAACAGGTTGACCGCCAGCCATGGCAAGCGTTGCTTTGTTGTCTCAATTACTCTGTCGGAAAGGGACCCCTCGCCCACACCAGCAAGACGCAAGATATCTTCCTCGTGTTCCTCATCCAGAACGGTCATGGCGTCATCAATGGTGATCACACCGATCAACCGGCCCTCGTCATCGACCACGGGCGCTGAAATCAGGTGATACTGGTTGAACGCATAGGCGACATCGCCCTCTGCTTGCATCGCAGGAATAACCTGAAATGTTTCTTCCAGAATGTCTTTCATCATCGTCGCCCGCTTTGAGCGCATTAGCTTGCCCAATGTCACATTTCCCACGGGGTGCAAGCGCGGATCGACCATGACAATGTGATAGAACTGATCCGGCAAATCCTCTTCGGGCGTTTTGCGCAGATGATCAATCGCCTCGCCCACTGTCCAATGTTCGGGGGCCATGACGACCTCGCGTTGCATCAAACGACCGGCAGAATATTCCGGATAGGTCAGCGCCTGCTCAACCGCGGCGCGGTCAACATCTTCCAGCGCGCCTAAAATCGCTTCGGCCTGCTCGTCTTCCAGGTCCTCGATCAAGTCAACGACATCATCGCTGTCCATGTCGCGTACAGCGTCAGACAAGACCTGCGGCGTCAGGATCGCGATCACTTCTTCACGGATGGATTCATCGAGCTCTGACAGGATTTCCCCGTCAAATTCGCGATCATACAGCCGGATCAGTTTGGTCCGCTCGAAACTGCTGATTTGCTCCAAAAGGTCGGCGATGTCAGCCGCGTGCAGCGGTTCCATCAACTCGGTCAGCCGCTCGGCATCGTCGATCTCGACCGCATAAAGGATCGATGCCACGGCCCTTTTGTTCAGCTTGTAGGCCTCGGCTTCTTCTTCGGTTTCGGGGCCCAATTCCAGCTCTTGTGATTCATCAGACATTGCGTGACCCCCTAGTGATTTTTGCGGACAATAAGCGCGGCAAAGCAGGGATACAATGGTACGAAAAGGGGCACGACACCGATTGTTCCTTCCCCCGCAAAGCCCTAGGATGGCGGCATGACACAGCAAACCCTTCTTCTTGGCCACACTCTGGTTTTTTCTGGCAATCCGCTTGCACAAAACTGGGAGGACGCAGTCTCGATCGACAGCGCAGGAGGTATCCTGATCAGCAACGGTCTAATCGAGGCCGTCGGGTCAGGCGAGGGTTTACGCAAGACATACCCCAAGGCTGAAGTTACCAACTATGGCGATGCATTAATCTGCCCCGGCTTTGTCGACGCGCATGTGCATTATCCCCAGACTGCCATCATCGCTAGCTGGGGTAAGCGGCTGATCGACTGGCTGAACCTATATACCTTCCCCGAAGAAATGCGCCTGTCGGACCCGGTTTATGCCGCTGAGATTGCCGGGCGCTATCTTGATCTGACGCTGGATCATGGCACAACAACGGTCTGCAGCTATACAACCATCGCCCCAAACAGTGTCGATGCGATCTTTGCAGCCGCAGCAGCGCGAGGTCAGCGGATCGTGGCAGGCAAAACCTGTATGGACCGAAACGCGCCCGACGGCCTGCGCGACACGGCACAATCAGCATACGACGACAGCAAAACTTTGATCGACCGCTGGCACGGCAAGGGGCGCGCCAGCTATGCCATCACGCCCCGTTTCACGCCAACCTCAACGCCGGAACAACTGGCCGCCTTGGGCGCACTTTGGGCTGAACGGCCCGACTGCTTGATGCAAACCCATCTCAGCGAGCAGGTCGATGAAATTGCTTGGGTCCGCGACCTCGCCCCCCATGCGCGCGATTACCTTGATACCTACCAGGAACATGGCTTGGTGGGCGAACGCTCGGTATTTGGTCACGCGATCCACCTGCAACAACGCGAGATCGACCAGATTTCAGAAAGTGGCGCCGCGATCGTCCATTGCCCGACTTCCAATACGT
>JAPKCR010000443.1 GCA_026421135.1 Sulfitobacter sp.
AAAAAACGATTTTGTGGATATCCAAATCCAACGACACTGCACCGCTGAAGTTGTCCTGACCAATGTCAAAATCGGTCTCGATGATTTCCGTATCACCCTCGGGTTCCGGCATGGCTTCGACATCGGGCTCTTCAACCGGAGGCTCTTGTTTGTCTTCATTCATCTGGTGTCTTTCTTGTTGTTGGCGCTGATCATGTTTCTTGGCTCAGCGTACGACGAAAACCGAGATCTCTGCATGCTCCGCAACATGTCCGCCATGCGACGCAAGTATCCAGTCCAGCATTCGGGGCGGATGGCTGGCCATCACCACCAGATCGGCACCGCAATCGCTCACCGCCCTCAGGATTAGCTTGTTGATCTCGACAGCCGGATCTGTGCTGACGACCGGCAGCGCCTCAGTCTTGATGCCGTGCGCGCTGGCCTGTTCTGCGGAAAAGGCCGCAAGTTTAGCCTCGTATTCCTTGGGGTTGTGGGCGACAGCACCAGGCGTCTCCTCGGTCACGCCCATATAGACGACACTCGCGCCATGCTGCCGGGCTTCTGTCGCGGCCACGGTCAATGCCTTTTGCAATCGGTCGAGATGGCCGAGATCGACGGGGACCAGAATTTTCTTGAACACAACTATTTCTCCTGTCTGATGCCGTTCGTTTCGATCAGCGGTGCCGCTTGTTGGACCGCAAGAGCTGGTCGGGATGGACTTCGAAAATCGATACCTTGCTCAAAATTTTCTTAAAAAACGAAGCCGCAGACTGAGTCTGCGTCGCAAACATACCTTTATTCGCCACTTAGAACCAAAACGTTACTGATAGACGTCACTGAAGTAAAAAGCTTTTTTCTTATTGCCCATCTGATGCACTGCGCCCCGAGACGGTGGGAGGCAAGAAAAGAAGGGGCAAGTATCCTAAGTAGAAATCTGAGCCTCCCTCTTGCAGAGCTGCGTCGCCAGTGGTGCCTGACCCCCATGTAAGGGGCAAGGATTAAGTCTTGCCGGCCTCCGGTGAAAAATTTTACTCGAAGCTGGGATGTGCCTATTATGGACGCGATACTGAACCGATGTATCGTAACTGTCCTTGCCCTTCCTGTTCAGGCCTTTTCAAATAGTTTCTCCACGCGGCGCAGATAATCTTGTGAAACGATGCCGAATACAGAATGCAGCGCAAAAACCAAATGATACTTTTTGGGCGCAACGCCCTGAGGGAACCGAACAGCGGAATTCTCATCCGCTGACATGAACAAAAACTCACGAAATCCTTGTTTTTTCCCTATCACGGCATCAGTTATCTGTCTGCTTTCAAGCGAGACCTCACCAGACGCGACGGCATGATGAAACGCTAATTCTTTAGACCGTTCTTCGGCGTGGTCGATTGAATCGAAGGCAAACAATTTACGCCAAAAATCAACGATGCCTGCCTGTATTTCGTCTGAGGGTGCTTCCCAATGCGTTTCACAACTCATGCTTCCATCTCCTTATTACTTTGGGTCGCCATATTCTGGTCGACATGTCGGTCGAAGTTCTTTGGTTCGGTGCTCATTTTGTTCCTCTTTGTTGTTCGCAAAGAGGTATTTGGTTCGAACTGTTTTTCACAAAAAAGAATTTTCCTGAACGGTTCGGAAACGATATTCAAAGGCCGAAATCGGCTGCGGCCACTCTTCTCGACGCGGCACCGTCAAGCTGTTTGTGGACAGGCACACGACACCTGACTGTGGCTGGTGGTCCCAAGTTCCGCGCCAAGCCCTATGGCATCGGCAATGTTTTTGGAGCTGCTGATCAATTAACTATCGAACATATTCTTACAAACTTACATCCTACGAACTAACGAACTAACGAACTAACGAACTAACCAGCGAACTTACTAACAAACCTTGGAACAAGCCGACCTGATGTGAAGACACAAGTTGTCATGATCTCGAACCGCATGGTTCGGCCAGAGGGTAGTAATAACTTATTTTTTCAATGTGTTAAGTTTTTATAGGGATTTTATTTCTGTGGTTCAGGCGTTGGACCCAAGTGTTTTTCATGAGAACACAAGGAGTAAACTCTCATGAGAACACCACTATTCACCAAAACCCAAATCATCACGAAGGGCATCGAACTGACCCAAGAACTTGGCCGTGAGCCAAGCGCGTGGGAGATACACAAAGCTCTCGGCGGCAAAGGTAACGTTAGCCGGGTCAAAGAAATCTGGGACAACCGCGAGGCTACGCCTGCAAGTGGTCAAACTGACGCTAATTTCCTTCTACCATCAGGATTTGAAGAACAAACGGACACAGTGTTTACGGCCTTTCGTCAAGACCTGGGCCAAGTTTTGTCGGCGGCACTGTCAAACGCCCAATCGTCGAACAATCGATTGACCGCGTTAGCGGAGCGTGACCGTCAGGAACAGGTGGATGGCTTGCGTGCTGAAATTGACTACCTCACGGCAGTTTTGGAGGATCGTGAAAAAGAAATCACTGAACTCTCTGTCGCACTCGCACGCGCAAAACCTCCAAAACCGGCTTCTCCGAAGCCGCCTTCGAAAGCGAAGCCTCCCGCACAAAAGTCTCCACGTCGAGCGTCTCGGACGGCCCCGCTTGTGACTCCCAAAGATCAGGGTCCTTCGAGTGCGCCGCAGTCAAAGCCTGGGCAAGAGGACTCCCAGTAAGGTTGCTATCAAGGTGGTACGAAGACGCAAGTGCGTCTTCCGCCTCATCTGGGGACATCATCCTACTTTGCATCTGCTGGCTCTGAGCAGCGGCATTCCTACGCTCGATTTCCCGCTCGGCAGCTATTCGTTTCGAGTCTTCCCTGCGGGATTTTCGGCGTTGCAGGTCGCGAAGTAGTGCCCAGTTTGTCCACAACGCCTCATTGTTCGCTCTAACAGCTTCCCGGTTTCTTCCGGCTATGGTGCTGTCCTCGCCCTGGTCCCGTATCTGCTTGCGGCTTCGTTCGGTTCGGCGAGCACCAAGATGCTCCTGCGCCATCAGGCCTTCGGGGGCATCACCAACCGCGGCCATATTCGCGTAGGATCGCATGTCGATCCGCGCCGCGCTGCCAATCTTTGCTAAGGCTGCATTGGTGCGCTTTTCCCATTCAGCACGGATAACTTTCAACGCCGCGGGACCATCCTTTTGATCGTCCAACTCGCGGGTTTTGCCACCGAACGTGCCGTCCGTAGGGTCCACCTGACGCGTGGTAAATAGGATGTGCGCGTGAAAATTCTTGTTCGTAATTTTTGGGTTCGCCAGCATCGCCGACCGGCGCTCCGAAAGGCCTTCCAGTTGAACCCGCTTCCAAAAAAG
>JAPKCR010000444.1 GCA_026421135.1 Sulfitobacter sp.
ATTAGATGAGCCGACGCGCAACATTTTTTGACCAGGTCATAGTTAGAAATTAAGCAACTGAGGTGTTCAGACGCTGAATAATCTCCGATAAGCGTGACCAGCTCTGAAGTGCCATTGGGAAGGTCACAGCGGCTTCTACAAACTCCCATGAATAGCTGACGATTACAAAGATGGTACCCGGTGTGACCGCCACATGTGTGGTCGCATACCAAAGATTGAAAACGACCAATCCCAGAAGAATGGCAAAGATAGAGCCGTAGAGCGCAGATTCTGCGTCTGAAATCCGAACTTCCATGCGGCGCAAACGTAACAAATGCGTCAAAATGTGCGGTGCGCTGTGGGCTTCCAAAATCGAAACCTGTCGTTCAGTCTGCCTGTTGAAGACGCCATTCAGACGAAAAAAGTGCTTATGAAAAAACCCATAAATCGTTAGTATAACGACAACAGTACAGCCAGCGGCCTGCGCCAGCGTGGCGTCAAACGCGTAGAGCAAAGCGACAGAAATAATGATCTGAACGACGGCTGTTATGACCAGCGGCACTTCGACCTCCAGGAAATCCACCAACTCACGTCCCATGCCGAGTCGTGCATTCAGTATCGATACAGGCTGGGCAGATGCCCGCATCGCTTGGGTTCGCCCCACCTCAACGCGTACGGTTCCAAAAACGCGTGTGTCATAGATGCGGCGGATCACGCTGACCATGATTAACGCCGCCATCACACCTGCCAATTGAAACAGAGCCGCAGATTGCCCTGCCAAAAGCCCGTCAATGGCGAAGCCAATGAACAACGGGACCAGCGCGATGAGCGCCGTTTCACACAATGTAAGCACCCATGTTGCGCCAACACGTGGATAAAAACGCGTATGAGCGTCCATAGTTTCAGCAACCAGCCTTCAGGTATCATGGTTTCAGGCCATTCAAAATGAAGGAACTGACGGCATTCCTTGCAAGGTTGTCCTCTGATGGTGAGGACAAGCTGTGCAAGCCCTGACCTTCCAGCGCATCGAGGATCATGCAGGCTACCACGGGAGGGTCAATCTGGGGAGCAAAGACGCCGGACTTGGTACCTTGAGTAATGCACTCAGCCAGTGCGATAATTAACCGGTTACGGTTGCGACCAAACACTTCGGCGATGGCCGGGTTGCGTAATGCCTCAGTCAGTATCTCAACACCAAGCAACGCATTCTCTGGGAGCGCGACATAGGCGGCATAATCCGTGATAAACAACCCAAGCGTAGCGCAGGGATCATCGTTGTCTGACAGCTGGCCGATGAAGTCTGATAATTCTTGGCCTTCAATTTCGGCAATGAAGACCAGTATCGCTTCCTTGCCCTTGAAGTGATTGTAGAGGTTTCCGAGGCTGATTCCTGCTTGCCCCACAATGTCACGCACACCGGTCTGGTGATACCCTTTCTCAAGAAAGCAGGTGACTGCTGCTTCCACAATTTCAAGCTTACGGGGGTGTATGGATTGGGTTTCTGAGGACATGGGTTGACGATCCTGTTCTTAAAATCTAGATAACGAACGATCGTTCGTTCATATCATCAAGTGAGTCGCTAGGAAAGGGCTTTTCATGACAATAGATAATCTTATCGCGTTTTTTGAGTTACACAATATTATGTGGGTCGTAGCCGCTCTATTCATCATCAACCTCACAATCACCGGTATCGAAATTGTACTGGATCTGATGACCTCCAAGGAGCGGCGTTGGAAGGATACAGTGGCGAACTTGGTCATTTTCACAGCCCATCAGGTTATCGAGAAGACCGCATTCGCATCGATTGGGTTCATAGCGTTGTTGCCGTTCTACTATCTCACGCCACTTGTGGTTCCGATGACCGCGTGGACATGGCTTCTGGCAATGCTGGTGGCGGACTTTACCTACTATTGGATGCATCGGCTTGAGCATGAGCACCGGTTTCTTTGGGCCAGTCACAGCGTTCACCACAGCTCGAACGATTACAACCTTACTGTCGGGTTTCGATTGAGTGTGGTGGAAGGTTTTTTTGAATGGGCGTTCCTTATTCCGATGATCTTGATCGGGTTCAACCCGTTTCAAGCCATCGTCGGGTTGGTGCTTGTCGCGCAGTATCAGCACTGGGTGCATACCGAGCGCGTCACGAAACTGGGTTGGCTGGATGAGGTTTTCAACACGCCTTCAGTCCACCGCGTTCACCATGGATCCAACAGCCAATATATCGACAAGAACTATGGTGGTATCCTGATGATCTGGGACAAACTTTTCGGAACCTTCGCACGTGAAGAAGAGAAGGTGATCTATGGACTGACCAGCGACATTCATACCTACAATCCGGTCAAGATCACCTTTATTGAGTTTGGTAACATCTGGAAGGACGTCAAGAAGTGCCGAACAATGGGAGATCGCTTGCGGATTATCTTTGGCGGCTTGTCTTGGCGTCCGAGCTATTTCAGGTCCAAAACTGATCCCAAGGTGGGTCCAAAAACATGAGAAAAACTGTGCTCATTCCGATATATGTGATGTTCGTCATAGGTATCGGGGCCGTATTTTGGGTGGTGCGCGGCCTCTCTGACTTTGACTTCAAGGGGCACAGCATCAGAGAAGTATCGTTTGAACTTGATGACGCGGTGTTGTCAGGAACATTGGTGCTTCCCATGGATGCCACGAACCCACCTGTAGCCCTTATCGTTCATGGAGATGGGGCACAGGATCGTTTTTCTGATGGCGGATCTCTTCCCCTCATCAACACGCTGGTCGATGCTGGGATTGGCGTCTTTACTTGGGACAAGGCTGGTGTCGGGCAGAGTACGGGCAACTGGCTCGATCAAACGATGGAGGATCGCGCAGATGAGGCATTGGCGGCATTTCAGGCCATTTCGGCGCTGGATGATATAGGTTTTGACCAAGTCGGTTTCTTGGGGTTCTCACAGGCGGGCTGGGTGCTGCCTCGTGTAGCAAAACAAATGACGCCAGCATTTACAGTCCTCGTCGGCGGGGCCGTTTCTTGGCGAGATCAGGGCACTTACTACAACCGCGTCAGAATGGGATCAGAGGGTGTCGCTGAAGACGAAGTCCAGCAGCTTTTAGCAGATCGGATTCTCCAAAACGATGCCTTGTTTGATGCATCCTCTGCACCACCGCTGATGACAGACTGGGATCCTGCACGATTTAAATTTGTTGCAGGAGCATATTGGGAAGACTCCACTGATTTCATTTCAGGCATGAAGGGTCCCATACTCGCCATCTGGGGGCAGGATGATCTGAATGTTGACGCAGGTTCGGACTCAGCAACCTT
>JAPKCR010000445.1 GCA_026421135.1 Sulfitobacter sp.
CCACGACTATTAACAGACGTCCAACCTGTTGGCACTGCGCAACACACGCATCGGCAATCTGATGGGTGTGTGCGCGATGACGTTGCCAACCGGCACTGCGTCTTGCGGTCTGATGCTGATGGCAGCACCTGGCAGCGAAGAACGCCTGCTCCGCCTAGCTGCGGCCGCAGAAGAGGCACTGGCCTAAAAGACACAAAAGCAGCCTGATGTCCTAGATTCTCTGGACGTGAGGCAAGCCCTTGGGTAGTTTGGAAGAAACGGGGCGCTTATGATCCCGAACCCGAGGCAGTTGTGATGTTATACCCCGAGCGGTTTTCGAACCTTCCGGCCCACGCGTGGCCGCGTCTACGTGCATTGCTTGACGTGCACGAAGGTGGCGGTGTGCCTATTCACATGACGATAGGCGAGCCGAAACATGCGTTTCCGGCGTGGGTAACTGATGTAATTGTGCAAAATTCTGCTGGATTTAACAGCTATCCGGCCAACGACGGATCGCCCGAATTGCGTGGTGCCATCGCCGATTGGATCAAGCGCCGTTACGATGTAGCGGTGGATGCCGATACGCAGGTTATGGCCCTGAACGGCACCCGCGAAGGGTTGTACAATGCAGTGATGGCAGTTTGTCCCGAAACAAAAAACGGCCAAAAGCCGGCGATTTTGATGCCGAACCCGTTTTATCAAGTCTATATGATCGCTGCGATCTCCGGTGCCGCTGATCCGATCATGGTACCTGCAACGCTGAAAACTGGTCATTTACCTGACTTTGCCAGCCTACCAGAAGACGTGCTGAACCGGACGACTGCCGCCTATATTTGTTCGCCCGCAAACCCGCAGGGTGCCGTGGCAAGCCGTGAATACTGGACCGACTTGCTGGCGCTGGCCGAGAAATACGATTTCAAGATCTTCGCCGATGAATGCTATTCCGAGATTTACCGCGAGGCGCCGCCCGTCGGTGCGTTGCAGGTCGCTAACGAAGTCGGGGCTGACCCGGACCGCGTTGTGATCTTTCATTCCCTGTCGAAGCGGTCGAACCTTCCTGGGCTGCGGTCAGGCTTTGTCGCGAGCGGGCCAAACACCATGCGCGAAATAAAGCAATTGCGCAATTATGCGGGCGCGCCTTTACCGCTGCCGTTGCAGGCCGCAGCCGCAGCCGTTTGGGCAGACGAAGATCACGTGGCAGAAAGCCGTGCGCTTTATGTCGAGAAATACAAAGTAGCAGACCGCATATTGGGGAATGTGCCCGGATACGTCAGCCCCGAGGCGGGGTTCTTTTTATGGCTGCCAGTCGAGGATGACGAGGCCGCGGCGCTGAAACTATGGCGCGAAACCGGTGTGCGGGTGCTGCCCGGCGGCTATTTGGCGCAAACTGTGAACGGGGAAAACCCCGGTAAGACATATATACGGGTGGCCATGGTCGCCCCAATAGATGAGACAACGCGCGGGATCCAAGCGATCCGTGACTGTCTCTATCCAGAATAAGACGAGGGATCAGAGCAATGGCATATCAGACACGCGGACGCGACCCACTGCTAGACAGTAAGATGGCCGAGGCGATTGAAAAACGCGGCAAAGAATTGCTGGGTGTGGGCCTGATTGTCTTGGGCCTGATGGCTGCAATGATGATTGGCAGCTATACGCCGGATGATCCCAATTGGATGGTTTCCACCGACGCACCTGCGCAAAACTGGCTGGGCCGCATGGGCGCTTCGCTGGCTGCACCTTTGTTCATGATTGTGGGCTGGGGCGCTTGGGCCGTTGCGGCGATCCTGCTTGCGTGGGGCGCGCGGTTTGCCCTGCACCGCGGTGCTGATCGTGCGATGGGCCGCTTGATCTTTGCGCCGATCGCAGTTGCACTTTGCGCAATTTACGGCGCGACACTGACACCCGATGCGCAATGGCTGCAAACGCATAGCTTTGGCTTGGGTGGGCTGTTTGGCGATACGGTGATGGGGGCGATCCTGACGATCTTGCCCATCGGGTCAACCTTCACGATCAAGATGATGTCGCTGTTGATGGGTGGCGCGATCCTTGCCCTTGGTGCCTTTGTCATGGGATTTACCAAGTTCGAACTGACCCGCATTTTCCGCTTTATGCTGGTGGGTGTCATCATGGTTTATGCGGGCATTATGAACCTGCTGGGTCGGGGTGCATCTGGTGCGGTTATGGCCGCACAAGGTTTGCAAGCCCGCCAGTCCGAGCGCCGCGAGCGCAATCGCATCGAAGCGGAAGAGAACGCACATTTTGCAGCGTCTCAGGAATATTATGAAGACGAGGCCCCCGAATATAGCCGTGTTGCAGCGCCGAAAATCGGCCTGCTGGCAAAAATGCCTGCGTTGGTGAAGCGGATAGACCCGATGCCCGAACCGGAGCTTGTCGAAGATTGGTCTGAAGTTGAAATCGACCAAGCCCCGAGCGACGACCGGATAAGATCCAAGATCGCAGACGTCATCAAAAATCGCGTGCGGACGGCCAATGCCGTGCATACGCCCGTCACGGCACCTTTGACCCGTGGTCGCGGACGTGGTCCTGATGCGCTTGTCCTTGATGCGACCCCGCGCAGCCATTTGCGCGAGGAACCGCCCCTGACCGGTGCGGCCCGCGCAGAACCACCGTTAACTGCGCCACGTCTGTCGATCGATTCGATGAAATCGTCTCAGCGCGTGCCACATCCGGAACCCGAAATGGAATCGGACAATATCTTTGTCGAAAACGATGTTTTGCCGCTGGAAGATGCCGCAGTAGATGACACCATGCAGATCCCGGTCGCCGCTCCGCGCAAAGTTGTGCAACAACCGATCCGCAAGGCCATCCAGCCCAGCAAAAAAGCGCAGGCAGAGGCGCAGCCCGGCCTGACGTTCGAAGACACACACCCAGGTTTTGAACTGCCACCGTTGAACCTGCTTGAAAGCCCCGATGTCGTAGAGCGCTTGCACCTAAGCGACGAAGCGTTGGAAGAAAATGCACGCATGTTGGAAAACGTGCTGGATGACTATGGCGTGAAAGGTGATATCGTTGCCGTACGTCCGGGCCCCGTCGTCACGATGTACGAGCTTGAGCCAGCACCCGGTTTGAAAGCCAGTCGTGTGATCGGTCTGGCGGATGACATCGCGCGGTCTATGGCCGCATTGTCAGCGCGTGTTTCGACAGTTCCGGGCCGCAGCGTCATTGGCATCGAATTGCCGAATGAAAACCGTGAGAAAGTTGTCCTGCGCGAAATTCTGGCCGCCCGCGATTTTGGCGACAGCACCATGCGCCTGCCGCTTGCCTTGGGGAAG
>JAPKCR010000446.1 GCA_026421135.1 Sulfitobacter sp.
CGCTTGGATTTGTGAAAGATGTGATGGCGGGCGAGCGGGTAGATGTCATGGTGCTGGGTGTGCCCCATGGCGCGGTCGTGCTGGAGCAAGCGCCGTTTGATCCCGCTGGAGCTCGATTACGAGGTTAGCCCTGATAACCCGCGCGTGAGTGCGATGGGCAAACCCGTAGCCAGATTGAGGGCCAGCCCTCCGATCCCTCAGGAACTTTCCAAGCTAGAGAAGGAATCATAAAGGGCGAATTTTGAATTGGGTGATGCGGTTGCCGTCGCGGGCGGTGACTTCAAAGCGGAAGCCGTGAAAGACAAAGACCTGACCCGGGGTCGGGATCATCTGCGCCTCGTGGATAACCAGCCCCGCGACTGTATTTGCCTCGTTATCAGGGAGGTTCCAGTCGGTCGCGCGGTTTATATCGCGGATGGTCATCGCACCATCGACGAAATACTGGCCGTCTTCCGCCTTGGTCACACCCATATCGGCATCGGCGTCAAATTCATCCGTAATCTCGCCGACGATTTCCTCGAGAATGTCTTCGAGAGTGATAAGCCCCTGCAAGGAGCCGTATTCGTCGACCACCAGCGCAAAATGGGTGCGGCGGCGCAAGAACTGGCGCATCTGTTCATCAAGCGTAGAGGTTTCCGGCACGAAATAGGGCTTCATCGCCACATCTGTGATGTTGAAATCCTTGAAAGGCTCGGTGTCACTTTCGGCTTCGGTGATCCGTTTGTACATGGCCCGCAGCAGGTCTTTGGCGTGAATGACGCCGACGATGTTTTCAGGGTCATCGCGATATACGGGCAGGCGGGTGTGATTGGACTCAAGGCATTGCTCGAGGATCTTGGCCGGGGCCAGCCTTGCATCGATCATCTCGATGCCGGAACGGTGAAGCATCACCTCTTCTACAACGCGTTCGCGCAGGTCCAACGCGCCCAAGATACGATCACGGTCTTCTTTTTCGACAACCCCTTCGGAATGGCCAAGCTGGAGGGCACCGGCGATTTCTTCGCGTACTGCCAGAATGTTGCTGTCGGGGTCGATTGTCACACCAAACAGTCGCAGCATTCCGCGCACCAGAAACCGGACCGCGCTGACCATCGGGCTAAAGATCAGAACCACAATCGAGATCGGGCGCGACACAAGGCCAGCGGCAGTTTCGGCATTTGTAATTGCATAGGTTTTCGGCAACACCTCTGCAAAGATGAGCACGAGCAATGTCATCACCAAAGTTGCCAAAGCCACCCCGGATTCGCCAAACAACCGCGTGAAAAGCGCTGTGGCAAGGGAGGCTGCAAGAATGTTCACAAGATTGTTGCCCAGCAGAACAGAGCCAATCAGCCGCTCGTTGTCTTCGGTGATCGCGAGCGCCCGCTGCGCCCCCCTTGACCCCTTGTCAGCTTGGGCGCGCAGCTTGCCACGTGACGCGGCAGTCAACGCCGTTTCAGAGCCGGAGAAGAACGCCGAAAGCACCAAAAGAAACAGAATGATACCGATGCTCATCCAGAATGCGCCGTCTAGCATTGCGGGGGCCGTGTCCATTTGAGAATATACCTTATGCGATTGCTGTTACGTTATGGGCGCGCGGGCCGTTTCATTCAAGGGAAGAGCATTGTGAAGCATCAAGATTTAGGTACCCTTTCAGGGTCTGTGCTGCTGTTTGGCGGGCCATATTCAAATTTGCAGGCGTTTGAGGCCCTGATGAGCGCGGCACGCGGCTTGGGTGTTCCGGCCAGCCGAATGATTTGCACTGGCGATGTGGTGGCCTATTGCGGGGATGCTTCGGCGACAAGTGAGGCGGTCAAGCAGGCGGGTGTCCCATTGGTTGCTGGCAATTGTGAAAAGCAACTGGCAGCAGGCGCGCTGGATTGTGGTTGCGGGTTTGATGCGGGCACGACCTGCGATTTGCTATCTGCAGGATGGTACAGCAATGCGAATCGCCATGTGACCCAAGGCCAGCGCGAATGGATGGCAGGGGCTGCTGATATCATCAGCTTTACCCAATCCGGCAAACGCTATGCCGTGATCCATGGGGGGCTCACGGATATCGCACGGTTTATCTGGTCAACATCCAAGTCTGAGGTTTTCGAGGAAGAATGGGCCGCCGTCGAAGCCGCAATTGGACCCGTCGACGGGATCGTCGCAGGCCACAGCGGGATTCCATTCACTAAGGACTGCGCAAAAGGGTGCTGGATCAATGCCGGCGTGATTGGCATGCCGCCCCATGACGGCGGGCAGGAAACGCGGTTTGCCGTCCTTGACCAAGGGCAGGTTTCGGTCCGGAAGCTGCCCTATGATGTTGCTGGGGCAATTCAGGCGATGGAAGCCGCAGGTCTAACCCAAGGGTACCACACCGCTTTGCGCAGTGGTTACTGGCCGTCCGAGGATGTGTTGCCCGCCGAATTGCGGCGCGCAGCCTTGGCCAGCGGGTGATTTTCCAACACCAGCTCTGACAGGCGGGCCTCAAGGACATGGGTGTAAATTTCAGTAGTTGCCACATCTGCGTGGCCCAACATCGTTTGGATCGACCGCAGATCGGCACCGTTGGCGAGCAGATGCGTGGCAAAGGCGTGGCGCAACGTATGCGGTGTAACCTTGGCCGGATCAACACCGCCCGCGACCGAAAACTCCTTGATCATCAAATAGAACCGATGCCGGGTCAGGAAGCCGGAAACCCCACGGGATGGGAACAAAAACCGCGAAGGTGGCTGTTTCTTTTCCTGCGCTGCGGCGTCGATCTTGTCACGCTCGACCAGCCAATCGGCCAATGCCTGACGGGCAGGGGGTGACAGGGGCACCAGCCGTTCTTTGCCGCCCTTGCCCATGATTAACAACAGGCGCGGATCGCCGCGTGTCGCACTGATGGGCAGACTGACCAACTCGCTCACTCGCATGCCTGTGGCGTATAGCAGTTCCATCAGACAGGTGTTGCGCAACTGATCTTGCTGATTTCGGCCCGAATTTCGGGCGGCATCAAGCAAGCGATCGACTTCGTCTTCGGACAACACCTTGGGCAGCCGTTTTTCCTGACCGGGGCCAGAAATCTGGATCGCCGGGTTGTCGGTGCGCAAGCCCTCTTCGAAGGCGAACCGGTAAAGCTGTTTCACAGCCGACAGCCTGCGGGCACGGGTTGATTTGGCAAGCCCCTGCGCGTCACACCACACCAGATAGCTTTCCACATCTGCGCGGGCGACGCTGTCAAAATCAAGGTTTCGGCGGGCAAGATAGCTGTCAAAATCCTTTAGATCGCGGCCGTAGGCCAACAGCGTATTTG
>JAPKCR010000447.1 GCA_026421135.1 Sulfitobacter sp.
TCGGGGATCATAGCAGCGAGCCACCCGCCGTCAGTCAACGCGTTCACAAACGCCTCAGGGTATCCGCGTTCTTGATCGATCTTGCGATGGTATTCTGGCGGGAAGGTCGCACAAAGCGCCCGCACGGCATCGCGAATATGTTCAAACTCTGTATCTATGGTTTGGGTCATGCGATTGTTGCCTTTGCTTGCATCGCCAATACGCCGTCCTGCCGACGGACCCAGAGACGGAACGTCTTGTTATCGTCGTCGGTTGCGCCATGCACAGAGAACGTCTCGTTGCTGAAAATCGTGGAAACCGCACGAAAATCGAAGCTACGAATAGTTGCTTCGGGCCTTTCGCGGCGCAGAAGGTCAAGTAACAGCGTCGAAAGCAGCGGCCCGTGAACGACAAGCCCTTTGTATCCTTCGGAGTTTACGCAAAATGGCTGGTCGTAATGGATGCGGTGACCATTGAATGTCAGCGCGGAATAGCGAAACAGCAAAACCGGATCGGGATCGATATCGCGCGAGAAATCCCAACTGTCAGGCGCTTGTAGCGGCACCGGAGCGAGCGCACCCGGGACGGGTTCGTCGCGGTAAACAATGTCGTGTTCTTCATCGATCCCAAGAGTTTCGCCATCAAATATCTGATGTCCGACGGTGACAAATACCAACGTACCAGACTTACCAGTTTTTGCTTTTACCGATTTGATTGTTGAAACCTTCGTCAAGTCACGGCCAATGAGCATCGGAGTGAAAAAATTCAGACGGCTTCCGGCCCACATTCGACGCGGGAGAGGCACTGGGGGCAAGAAACCTCCGAGTGCGGCATGACCATCATATCCTGCGTCTGACAACTTGAAAATTTGAAGGAAATGCATCCAGTGCCAGAGGGGCGGCAGAGCCGTTGCATCACCGTAAACAGGGTCGCTGCGATCCAACGTTGCCGCAAGCGCATTTGACGAAAACGGAGCGATCCGCTCGCTGTAAGTTTCCGACGTTCCGACCCACTTTTCCAGATGCGCAATGTCCATCTTTATCTCATCCATTCGCTGATTGGCTGGTGAGATATCTGACACGATAGCCGTATTCGACAAATTTGCATTTCGTTAACTTGGCGTTCGTGATAGCCGAACGCCATGAACATTGAACTCGTCGACTTAAGGCTCTTCGTGAATATTGCCGAATGCGGAAACCTCACGCGTGGGGCAGAGAAAGCTTTTCTGTCTCCTCCGGCGGCCAGTGCACGTATCAAGTCGCTTGAACAGGAAGCTGGGCGACAGTTATTTCTTCGAAGCAACAAAGGTGTTGCTCTAACCGACGCGGGAGAAGTGTTCCTGCGCCAAGCACGATTGGTTCTCCGTCAGGTTGATTTTTTGCGCGCGGAAATGATCAATCCCGATTCTGGCCATATTCGCATTTCCGCCAACACCACTGCTTTGACCGAATTTCTTCCTGAAATTCTGGCCCAGTTTCTTACGGACTGGCCGGGTGTCACTGTCGACCTTCAAGAGCGCCTGACCCGCGATATTATTCGCTCGGTTTCGGATGGCACATCTGATCTTGGCATCATATCGGGTGACCCGAAAACAGATAATCTCCAGGTCATTCCATTCTCGACCGACAAATTGGTGCTGGCCACCGCCGCCAATCATCCCTTGTCCAATGCACAAGACTTGATGTTTGCGGATACCTTAGCGTTTGAACATATTTCTCTGCACGAAGGCAGCACGCTGCTCGATTTCTTACGCCAGCAATCTCGACGTAGTGGGTATGACAAACACCTTCGGCTGCAGGTGCGCAGTTTCGAAGCCATGTGCCGCCTCATTGAAGCCGGAGTTGGCATTGGTGTCGTCCCGGAATCAGCGGCCTATCGCCACAAGGCGACGATGGATATCAACTTGCTAAACCTGTGTGACGGTTGGGCAATCCGCACGCGGTCAGTACTTGTCAGAGATCGCGAAACTTTGCCGCGAACGGTCGACACCCTCATCGACATGTTGGTCGCGTCAAGCGCCGGTGGCAAAGGCCTAGTGAGAGAGGATTAGCGGCAACGGCACATGTAAACCCCCAAGTTGAACCCGACGCCCAGATTTACCACCGCCCAGTCCATTCGGCTAATCTGTTGCTTAGGTTGACGTCGTCCACCGTATCGGAAACATCAACGGCAGACACTGGCTTTTGACGCCGCGAAGTCACACCATGTTCGCACACCGACGTTTCAGTCTGCAAAAATGCTGCACCATGCACCAATGACCGCTTCGACGGGCCACGCCGCAGAAATAGGAAGACGTGGCCAATGGCCGGTTAGGGCCGACTTTTCGAGACCTATTTTGGAGCTACCCCCAGACCGGACATTGATGAGCGGCGCAGCATTGGTGATTCTGGGCTCATAAAAGCCGCTCGCCGCAACTGCACATGACTTTTATATTGAAGGTCCGCTTTTTTCACAGCTCAGCTCAGGCTTCGCACCTGTAGCGAAGGGCCGCTTTCCGCCCTTGTTGTTTTTCGCTGCAACGACGTCATTAGAAAAGCAGCCATCTGTTGCAAATCATCCAAGGTCGTCTTCGTCCGCATTGTGTAAGTTGATACGGTGCGCAGCGAATGGCCGCAATCGTCGCGCTTTATTGAGTCTAGTTGGGCAAATAAAACTCAGCGATTCCGCGTCTACCATCTACCCGTCCCAATTGGACGATAACATCGATCGACTTTTGAATGTACTGCCGCACCTCAACGAAGGTCAGCGGCGTGCCCGCTTGCAAGACCATTATGGCTAACCGATCAATTGCCAACTCCGCGGTTTCCGCATGGATGGTTGAGACTGACCCACCATGCCCGGTGTTGATCGCTTCGAGGTAGGTTAAGGCTTCGTCCCCGCGCAGTTCCCCAACGATAATCCGGTCCGGGCGCATCCGCAAAGACGCCTGTAGAAGCGCGTGAGAGCTTCTTTGTGATCCAGTGCTGCGACTTGCCAGTAGGGCTACCGTATTGGGTTGGCTAGGGAACAGTTCAAACGCATCTTCAATCGTGATCAGTCGTTCGCCAACATCGACATGAGTAAGAAGATGTCGAGCGAAGGTGGTCTTGCCAGTCGACGTGCCACCACTGATCAGTATGTTCAGTTTTTGATGTACTAAGGCCTCTAATGCGGCTTCAAGATTCTCTTCGGCTTGGCTGGCGATGTCCTTCATCTTTTCAGCTCTCAACTGGTCGAGCGAGACAGCTTTGCCAAAAAGATAGGATGGTTTGTACCCCTTCACGCCCGCCATGGCGAAGAGACGGA
>JAPKCR010000448.1 GCA_026421135.1 Sulfitobacter sp.
GGCGGGATCATGACGGTCCAGTTACAGTTGGTCTCGTTGACGATGCTAATCGTAGTGTTCTGAAGACGATTATGTCCGCTGATCGACGTTTGAGCCGACAAATTGCTGCACGATGCGCGAACGGCCGGAATGACAGGCCGCGCCACAGCATCTTGACGTGATGGCAAATGGAAGCTTTGGGCCGAAAACGGCAGCCTCCACTAAAGGCAGGAAGATGCGTTTCGCCGCGTCATGGATGGAGGTCCGCTTAGCGGGACTTTGCGGACCTTGCTTAACCGGTAATAAATAGCAGATTTCGAATGGACACAAATTCAGCAAGGATAGGGTGAATGCCGGAAACAACAGATAATTGTATACACTAGGTGCTACGGCAGTAGGTAAAAGGGGGTCGACATCTTGTTTTTCGACCTCGCGAGCTTCAGATAGTTTTGGGTCAATTTAAAGATTAGGTCTCTTTCAGAGCCTGAAATACGGCGTCGCGATCAGACAGGACCAGCAAAAGGACCAAGTCGTCAGGCTGTAATTGGTTAAGTATCAATTTTGCGCCGAGGGAAGGTGAACTGGCGGGCAGAATATTTCTGGCAGGATACCCTGCAGCAATTGCTGAAGCCCTGATAAGGTTTGGTGTTTCGCCCAGCATGCGACCACGCAAATGGTCCGCGATTTCTGCAGTAACAATAAGTTCAGGTCTAAATTGAAGGGCAGCCCCAGTGACCTCATCGATAACTTGGTCGGAGTGATCACCAGGCTGGCTCAGCATGAGAAGACGTCTTTTCGCAGGCATCTGCGCCATTGCATCGCAGACCGCCGCAATCGAGTGCGCATTGTGGGCAAAATCAACGACTACGCGTGCCCCGTTGTAGTTAAATTCGTTGAATCGGCCGGGGTTGTTTTTTGGGTCAGACACAAATGTGGACAGCCCCTTTCGGATGACCTCGGGCGAGATGCCAAGAGCGGTGCATGCACATATCGCCGCAAGCGCATTGCGGATATTATACTTTGCGGCACCAGACAGGGTTACTGGCACGTCCTTAAGGGCGATGGTCCAAGTCTCGGCGGTGCCCGGCGAATAAACTAACCCCTCATCTTTCAGATAGGCGCAGGGCTGGCCAAGCGCACGTGCGTGGACAATCTGTGGCGATGTCGCATCAAGCGAAAACCAGCAGATCGTCGTCGCGGCGTTTTTAGCCGCATCCACTATATTCGGATCATCTGCGTTCAACACCAGAACGCCATCTGCTGATAAAGCTCTGGCGACCGCAAATTTAACCTGCGTCAAATCCGCCAGCGTTGTGATTCCATATTCGCCTAAATGGTCCTTGGCGATATTGGAGACAACGGCAACACGCGCGCGATGGGTTGCCAATCCGCGGCGTAAGATGCCGCCTCGTGCAACCTCCAGACAGGCGATCTCGACGCGGCGGTCGCGCAAGGCTAAACGTGCGCCCGCCGGACCAGAGTAGTCGCCTCGATCTAGGATATCATCGCCGACCTGCACCACGTCTGTTGACGTCTGGCCAACAACATTCCCTGCCAAGCTTGCAATCGCGGCGCATAGGCGGGTTGTGGTCGTTTTGCCATTCGTGCCTGTGATGAATGCAAGTGGCACGTCATGCAAATCCGACCACGCTACGGCTTCTGGCGTGGGGAGTTCGTCCATGCTCCAAGTTTGTGAGCCGACCCCATGACCAATCGAGATTTCGTCATCATCAATGAGGATGTCAACGTCATGAGCCGCCGCCGCTGCTATTAGGTCCCGCAGAACTGGATTTGCCTCCCTAGCCATGACCCCCTTCAAATCACTAATCATGCGATCAAAAGGCTGAGGCTCAGAGCCCAAAAGGTCAGCGGCGCAGAAATGCCATGCAGTTTGGACGGCAAAGACAGCAGAATAAAGTTGATCCTGAGGGGCCGAAATTGCCAATGTTGCCCCGCCCTGAAACGCGCGGCAAATCACGTCTTGGCCCGGCCAACCCAGCGCATCCAAGACAAGGCGTGCGTGGTTTTTCCAAAGCGCCAACATTCGTTCTGTTTTGATGCCGGTGAAATGGACATCTACCACAGCACCGCACCGGTCCCATAACATTCCTGGCCCTGTCAACCGCCTGACGGGGTCGGTGCGGATGTGGTCGGCCTGCGGCCAGTTGATATCAAGAGCGGTCTCTAGGTCTTCGATGCGGTTCATATGGCGGCCCTTCGGTCAATCACCGTCTTCGACGTCTTCGCGCGCTAGCCTGACGCCGCGTCCATCGCGGACCATGCTAAGGTCGCTTTCGCCTATATCTTCAAAGGGCGAAGGTACGACGATGCTGGCAGGTTGAGATGCCAGCTCAGCCTCCTGATCTGGTGCATTGAAATAGATGATCTGTTTCCAGCAACGCGGACTGTTGTCGCCGAAAATGATAACAAGGTCGCCCGGTTGCGCCATCTCGAGACTGGCGGCAACTGCATCTTCCTCATTTGGGATGACGGAAATTCGATCATCAGAAACGCCATGCGACACCAACGCCGCTTGGAAAAGTCGCGGTATTTCATCATGGCCGCGCTTGCGCCTGTTGTCGTCTGCCTTGCAGACGTAGTGGTCAAAATGTCCAGCGACAGTACGCGCCGCATCGACGACATCAACATCTCGACGATCGCCGGGGATTGAGACCACGACAATACGCTTACCTTTGACGTCCAGACGGTCCGCAAGACCTGCCATCGCACTCATGGCGGCTGCGTTATGACCATAGTCGAGGATTACTTTAAAGGGGTGTTCGTCGAACACGTTCATCCGGCCAGGTGCCTGAAAATAGCTGGTGTCAAAGGTGCGCAGACCGTGGCGGATATTATCTAGATCGACGTCAAAGCTATAGGCCATGGCCGCGGCAAACATCGCGTTTTGAACGTTATGCATCGCCTTGCCCTCAAGTGTAGCGGGAATTAGATGCGACCACAAAACAGGCATGTGGAGTCCGTTGTCGTAAATTGTCAACATATCGCCACTCATACCCGGTTCGAGCACAATCGCTTTGCCGCCAGCCTTGATATGTTCCTTCACCAATACGTGGCTAGGATTCACGGTCACGTAAAAAATCGAGTCAACATCAGCATAGTCGGCCATTTTCAGGCAGTTTATGTCATCCGCGTTGAGCACAACTGTCTTTGTCGCGCTTTCAATGACCACGCGTTTAACAACCGCCAATTGCTCCACTGTCTCGATACCGCCAAGACCAATGTGATCGGCCGTGACATTCAAACAGGCGGCGACATCAGAT
>JAPKCR010000449.1 GCA_026421135.1 Sulfitobacter sp.
TAGTTGCCAGAATTAGTGAAAAAAGCAAAGAGACGCTCCTGATTGGGTGAACTAGCCCGAACGTATATCAGGCAAACAGCATGGGGCATTCCCGAGCGCATTTATTGCGCAAGATGATGTAGATTAGGTGAAGTGTACCAAGACCAGCCAAGAGGCAGAAGAACGAAATATAGGCATAACGCAGCAACAGAAGATCCACCACCACCACGGCGATGATGGTGCCACCGAAATACCGCATGTGCAGATAGCGCGACATCAGTGGTGGCGCGATGATCAGGAACAGATAGATGAAATAGGTCATCCAGCGCGGCATCAGGTAGTCCAGTAGCATCATGCCCTCGTAGGCCAGCGAATCCTGATTGACACTGACCCTAACCCATTCGGGATTGATCAGGTGGGGTATGTAAAGCAACAGCCCGAACGCGATTCCGATTGCCGCGAAACCCAAGAAAAGCTTCTTGCGCGGGCTGTCGGGCGGTTCCAGCACATAGACAGAGATGGGTATCCAGATCGGCCACATGAACCATGTGAAAAAGATAAACCCCAAGGCCCCCCAGAGGACCATGTCGGGATTACCTGTGTTCATGCCGACCCAGACGTGGCCTTCCATGAATTGCTGAATGCCCGCAAACAACGGCATCAGAGCGACCGGAATGTACCGCCAATTGATCTGCCTTGCTTTCCAGGTGGCGAATGTACCACCTGCGACAAGAAGGACACTGGCAGTAAAACTGACTTCTGCTGAAAGGCACATATTGGGCTCTCTTTGTGGTTTTAATACATTCAGGCGCAAAGTGTGCGCCTGAATCCTAGAATGCTGTATGCCCTAATCTTGGAATCGCATCAACTCAGGCGCTAAATTCCCCAAGCATAGTTCGGAATCCGTCCAAGATTGACGGTGACTTCACCCAAACCATCAATATTATCGAGCGCGACTCGCGCTGCCTTTTCCTCGGTATCTGAGTCGGCAAGTCCCCAGACATCAACGCGCCCTTCCTCAACCATGACATTCAGGTGAACAGGGTTGAGCCCCGGAACTTGGCCCAGTGCTCCCATTACAATTGCGCGCTTTTCGCGGTTGGATGTCGATGGCTCAAGCGTCACCCTTGGCGTACTCGCAAGGGCTTGCATCAAATTCCCTCGACTGACGATGCCAACCACCTTGCCATTACTGACGACCGGGACGCGCTTAATCCGCTTTTGCTCAAGCAACCGCGCAATATCTGCGACAGGAATATCAGGGGCCACAACCTCAACCTTTTGTGTCATGATATCCTTGGCCCGCCGACTGCGCATGGCGATGAAGTCGTGCGCCGTATTATCGGACCCCGAAAACAGGGAGAGCCACCAGGATTTGTGCGCCTTGCCTGATCCTTCAACCCGTCGCATTAGATCACCTTCGCTGATTAACCCGATTACCGTTCCATCGCCGTCGAGGATGGGCACCGCGCTGATGTGGTTCTCCATCATAAGCGCAGTGATTTGCTCCACTGTCGTATCAGCGGCGGCGGATATGACGTTTTTCGTCATGATGTCTTGAGCTTGCATTTTGTACTCCTTCTTTATGGTGAAAGTCGGCAGAAGACCTGCTAGATTTGGGGGATAAGGCACTCAGTCGTGGGGCACGCCGAGGTCCTCTGCTTCGAGATGGTCCATCAATTCCCGTATATCTTCAGGAATATCAGCGGTTGAGAACTTTGCCTGTTCCTGACGGTCGTGAACAAAAGCTGTGATGTCGGCCAGTTCCTTTCCTGACATCTGGATCACATTTCCCAACTCCTCGCGCTGCAGTATCACCATGGCCTCAGCACCGCGCCACATTTTTGCGGCAAAATCGAATGGGTTCATCGGTTGGTCCATCAATTCGGCGGCGAGCATGGGCGCATCTTCACCGCCGATACTGTTCACTGAATGACAAACAACGCAGGCCTTCGAGCCAAATAAGAGCCTGCCGTTGGCGGCGTCCATTCGCGGGAGACTTAGGCCGCTGGCCACCATGTTGTCAGAGGTCTGTGCCGTGTGGGATGTAGCGATAGCTGCACCACCTGAGATTGAGGCGGTCACTCCAATAAGTCCACAGAGCAGAAGCGCTTTCTTATTTTTGATAACAACCATGATCTATGATCTTCCGCTTTATAGGGTCGCGTTGGGAGTTTGCGACCAGTTTGGAATAAATGCCGGTACACGGGCTGCATAAGCATCGAACTGCGTGCCAAAAGTTTCTCGGGTTTCGCGTTCCTCGGCACGAGCAAGCCGCAGGTACATCCAGATCAGCACCGGATACATCGCCAGTGTGAGCAGGGTTGGCCACTGAAAAAGAAAGCCTGTCAGGACCAGAGCAAAGCCTGCATACTGGGGGTGCCGGACCCGCGCATACGGACCGGTGGTCGCCAAAGTGCCACTGCGTTGGGCTTGATAAAGGACCTGCCATGCAGTCGAGATCATCCAGAACCCAAGGCCAATCAGAATGAAGCTGATCATGTGGAAGGGTCCAAAGTGCGGATTTGTCTTCCAGCCGAACATCATTTCCGGCAAGTGTCCCGCGTCATGCGAGAACCAGTCGACACCCGGATAGGTGGTCTGCAACCAGCCGGACAACAGATAAATCGTAAGCGGAAAGCCATACATTTCAGCGAACAGCGCAACCAGAAAAGCACTGAACGCACCGAAGCTGCGCCAATCGCGCGGTGTTTTCGGCTTGAAGAAACTAAACGCAAACATGATAAAGATTGCTGCGTTCAAAAAGGCGAAAAACCAGAGGCCATAGCCGGATACATCAGTCATGACTTGTCACCACCCCCATGCCCGCCGTGACCGCCGTGCATGAAAAAGTGCATCCCGACGCAGACCAACAGCAGCAATCCCAAAAATCCGTTGCCCGCAAAGATGTGAACGCGGTGCTCGAACCCCAGCAGAAGGGCGGCAATCCCCAGCGATATAATCAGGCTTATTCCAAAGCGTGACTTCCAGAAAGGAGGTGAGGCAGATGGTTGTGGTGGTTGATCTGTATGGTCGTGTTTATCCATGTCCATGAAAGCGTCCTTTGTGTTTTTATGCGAAATTCTGTTAGTCTGGTTGCGCCCGACTCCATGCAGATGTCGGGCGCAACTCAATTTCAGCGCTACCCGTCCGAAGACGGTGTCTCATCAAGTGAGGTGAATATGTCGGGGGCCTCATCACCCTCTACAAAAAGATATCCGGCGAGACCGCGTTCAGCCCGCGACAGTGCGTGATCGACAAGCACAAAACGG
>JAPKCR010000450.1 GCA_026421135.1 Sulfitobacter sp.
GAGCAAACGTATCGCAATTATTGGTGCTGGACCGTCAGGATTGGCGCAACTTCGGGCATTCCAAGCTGCCGCAGAAGATGGTGCCGATATCCCCGAAATCGTCTGCTTTGAAAAGCAGGCGAACTGGGGCGGCTTGTGGAACTACACATGGCGCACAGGGCTGGATCAATACGGCGAAGCTGTGCACGGCTCTATGTATCGCTACCTCTGGTCAAACGGTCCGAAAGAGGGGTTGGAATTTGCGGATTATTCGTTCGAGGAACATTTCGGCAAGCAGATCGCATCCTACCCGCCCCGCGCTGTGCTGTTCGACTATATCGAAGGCCGCGTAAAAAAGGCCGGTGTGCGTGATTTGATCCGGTTCGAAACAGCTGTCCGGTGGGTTGAAAAACAAGGCGACGCGTTCGAAGTGACAGTATGCGACCTTCCTAATGACCGCACATATACAGAAACCTTTGACCATGTGATCGTCTGCTCCGGCCATTTCAGCACGCCCAATGTGCCGGAATTTACCGGTTTCGAAAACTTTAAGGGCCGTGTTTTGCACGCCCATGATTTTCGGGACGCGATGGAATTCAAAGACAAGGACGTGCTCATTATCGGCACCAGCTACTCTGCCGAGGACATCGGTTCGCAGTGCTGGAAATATGGCGCAAAATCGATCACCGTCAGCCACCGAACGGCGGCAATGGGGTATGACTGGCCAGAGAACTGGGCCGAAGTGCCACTGCTAACCCATGTGGACGGCAACACGGCACATTTCAAAGACGGCACCAGCCGCGAGGTCGACGCGGTTTTGCTGTGCACGGGATACAAGCATCACTTTCCGTTTCTGCCGGACGAACTGCGCCTGAAAACCTCAAACCGGCTTGCGACCGCTGACCTGTACAAAGGCGTGGCCTTGGTTGACGAACCAGCACTTTTTTATCTCGGGATGCAAGATCAATGGTTCACCTTCAACATGTTCGACGCACAAGCATGGTGGGCGCGTGATGTGATCCTTGGCCGGATCACATTGCCCGATACAGCAGCGATGAGAGCTGATGTTGCTGATCGTGTCGCCCGCGAGGACGCAGGCGAAGATGACTATGATGCGATCTGGTATCAGGGCGACTACATTAAAGAATTGGTGGCCGAAACGGATTATCCATCCTTCGATGTCGAGGGCGCTTGTCAGGCGTTCAAACAGTGGAAAGGGCACAAGAAAGCCAACATCATGACCTTCCGCGACAACAGCTATGCCTCTGTCATGACAGGGACGATGGCACCAAAACACCATACCCCATGGAAAGACGCATTGGATGACAGCCTAGAGGTCTATCTGCAGAACTAGGCTTCTAAGTCTTACGCGTGCCCGTCTGTTCCCAGTCGGGCACGTCATTCACCAAGATCGCGGCAACCCGTGCAAACGCAACGCGCAGCTTGTCGATATGGGGGCCGCTGTGGCCCTCATTATCCAGTGCTTTGTTCATGCAATGCAGCCAGTTATCTGCATCCGCTTGACGGATTGGAACATGGGCGTGCATTAGTTTGACGTCCATCGTCCCGTGCTTTTCCATGTAGTAGGGTCGCCCGCCCAGAAAACCTGATAAAAAGTTAAACTGCTCGACCCGTGCATGGGCAATGCCGTGGCCACGGGCGTGTAGACGACGCAGATTTGACCCCTCTGGTAGTTGTTCGACCAGATCGTAAAAGGTCTCGACCAACGCACGCAGGCGCGTCTCGCCACCAATATCGTCAAGGACGCTCATTGACTGGGCAGGTGATTGCCTTCCAACATTTCAAACTGTGTTGGCGGCGTTGACTTGCTGACCCAGTGCCAGACCCCCGCGTATTCCATGATGTACCAGCCTTCCCAATCTTCATCGTCGGGCCATTTGCTTTGGAACTCGTCATTCTGCAAACGCCACTGTCCATGGTCGGGCTTTGCATCCAGGGGCGCAAAGATCGTGACCCCGTCGGGGCCGAAATATTGCCGATACGGAACGCCGTCCCACAGCCCCACGGCTGTGTTGCCCGTCAACAGCGCAGACATATCTGAGGTACCAAGTTTGACAGACTGCGCATCGGCACCCCCGGCAATCACGGCAAAAGCTATCGTAAAGGCAAAACGGATCACGACCGCGGGCGCTCTTTGTTGGGGTCATAGGCCGCAAGTGTTGCCGCAACACGCGCTGGCAGACGTTTTTGCTGGCCGTCCAGCTTGCCGATTTCAAGAGCGGTGCCCGGGGCAGCGTGGGCGACATCGACCCGCGCCATTGCGATGTTTTTGCCCAGCAGCGGTGACCGGACTGCCGAGGTAATTTCACCTATCTGAGCACGCCCCACATGAACGCAATCACCATGGCCAACCTCGACCTGAGCATCAACCTCAAGGCCGACCAGCTTGCGCATGGGGTTCTCCTTGCGCCGGATCAGCGCATCGCGACCGACAAAATCATCTGGTTTGGATTTCAGCGGAACGGTAAACCCGATGCCAGCCTCAAACGGATCCGTTTGATCCGAAAAGTCGTATCCCGCAAAGATCAATCCAGCCTCGATCCGCACCATATCAAGCGCCTCAAGGCCCATCGGTTTGATCCCATGATCCTGCCCTGCCTCCCAGATCGCATTGAAAATCTCGGCGCAATCGCGGGGGTGGCACATAACCTCGTACCCCAATTCGCCAGTATATCCTGTCCGGCTAAGGACGAACGGCGTACCCGCTTCGTTGTGCAAACGGGCCGGTGTGAACTTGAACCATCCAAGTTGATCAAATTCAGGGTTGTGCGGTGCAGTCCAGACGATTTTGCGCAGCAAATCACGGCTTTCGGGGCCTTGCACGGCGACATTGTGCAGTTGATCGGTTGAATTGCGCACCAATACCTTGAGGTTCAGTTTATCCGCCAATTCGCGCAGCCATTCGCCGCCATATTCCGTACCGCCGATCCAGCGGAAGTTGTCACGGCCAAGACGGAACACGGTGCCATCGTCAATCATCCCGCCATGTTCATAGCACATTGCGGTGTACACAACGGCACCAACCGCCAGCGTTTTCATGTTGCGTGTAAACGCATACTGGCAGAGCGCTTCCGCATCTGGTCCAGTAATTTCGAATTTGCGCAGGGGTGATAGATCAAGGATCACACATTTCTCGCGACATGCATGGTATTCTTCAATCGGGCCTGTCGCCGCATAACAGGAGGCTAGCCAATACCCGTTATATTCAATAAAATTGCGCGTTAGTTTGGCAAAACTGTCATG
>JAPKCR010000451.1 GCA_026421135.1 Sulfitobacter sp.
CACTACCCCGGCAACAATGCCTAAGATAGCGCCCATCAGCATTTGACGCATGACGGTTTTGTTGTCTTTGAAAAGTTTGCCAGCAAAAAACAGTTTTGCAGAATTCATAGCCATACCAAGCATAGCGGCCTCCTAGACTAACATCAGAATTATTGTGGTAACGACAACGGCTACCGCGCCGCTCAGGAACCCGTAGAGCCCGCCCATGTAGGCTGCGAGTTCAGCTCCAAGGGCCTCTTTACCGATACGCAATCCCGATAAGGCACCGGCGATTAAGGCTGCGGCGATGCCAGCTATCAAACTTAAGATTAGTGTCACTCGAATTCTCCATTCTTCATTGTAGTCCGCTCCGTTCCAGGATTGTTGATGGGCCCATGGCCTCGGTTAATTCAGCAATAGCCTCTGCAACGGATTGCGCTTTTTCAGCTGACCCTCTGCTAGAAAAAATTGCCTTTGCTTCTTCAAGTAACCGGACTGCTTCTCCGAGATTGGCGAAATTTCCGCCATCTGGGTTACTAGGGTCATCCGGCAAATTCGAAAGGCAGTTCGCTTTGTTTGCGATCGTGTTTGCATATTCTTCAGGCATATCTCGCACAGTGCGCACCTTTAGGGCTTCATCGTATGCCTCAAGCGCACGATACCCATTTTCGACTCTGTGGGACGAAGACACGTATTGCAGAGCGTTGCCGAGGTTGTTTTGCAACATGGCGTACTCATTCGGGTGATCTACAAAATTGACGACCGTCAGCGCTTCTTCGAATGCTTGAACAGCCAAGGCCTCGCGCATTTTTCCAGACTGATCAGTAAATGGCATCGACAAGAAGGCCGTAGCGAGATTGCTTTGCAAAATCGCAAATTCTTTAGGGTACTCTACCTTATCGAATGTTCTTAAGGACCGTTGATAAGCACTAATCGCGGGTTGGATCGGTAGCATATGCATGCTGTTCAGCGTTTGGCAGATCAATCCAAGATTCATCTCGGCCTCGGCGACCTCGGCATCTGAGCCTTCGGCGGTCAATGTCGCTAGAGCAACTTCGATTTCAGTCTTCGCGTTCTTCAAGTGTGATGCATCTTCTGAGGGCACAGTCATCAAAGCAGTCGCCATGCGCGCACGAATGCGCGCAATACCAAGAATTTCATCTTCCGGGGCCACATCCATGGCAAGCTTATAGAGATCGACTGCAGCAAAAATATCTTCAACACGCTCGGGCTTTTGTTGAAGACCCATAGCGACTTCCATTAGCATTTCAGCTTTTTCAGATGGAGTTGCCGCAGCGGTTTCAACCGCTTTCAGGGCAGCATCTACTTGCTGCTGCGTACGATTGGCAGATGCCATTGAAATTCCCCCCGCAAGAATCGAGTTCTCTCGATTTACTGTTGGCGATGATAGAAGCAGTGAAATCGATGAGTGTCAACTTACTTAGTTTATAGCAAACTTAGTTTGCAGATTGGAAATTCTCAGTTGTCGCCCAACATTGCGCAAAGTGCGCTTTTTTCGGCGTTCCAGTTAACTGCCAAATTGTCTGTTCTGAAATCCAACATGTCTTGGTCTTGAAAGACATCGCGGGCCTGAACCACCCTGTCACCGGCCGCATTTTTGACCTTTAGGAGGCTGCCGCCAGAAGTTGCCTGATGAACCGGCATCACCATCAGTTCGCCTTGTTGAATGAGCACGATGACCGCGTCGATGTCCCTAAAGTACGTGTCGACAAGCTGATGTGGCAGATAGATTGAGCCTTCACGGATTGACACTTCACCGCTCATTGATCGATCCACTTTGCGATTAGCTCTCTGATCCGTGCTTCGACCGAGCTGGCGGCATCTATCACTTCGGAACTCAACTCCAGCCCGAGATCAATGCTTGCCGCCTCGATAAGCAAGACAGAAACGTTGACTGGAAAATCATCGCCGTAGATGCGCCGACCAGCATACAATGCATGGTCCCACCGAAAGTCATGAAGGTTCAGGCTGTTGTTTGGAGGGGCCTCAAGCACTTCGCCTGGAACTTCGAAAATCGCACCCGGAGCACTTTCTGGGACCCGTGCATCGACTATAATTAAGTGTGTCGCACCACGTGCGCTGTACATGACCGACATCCCGTCAGTCCCGCCGTCGAAAATTCGGGTATGTTTAGGCGCGCCGTTTTCGCGGAGCAATCCAACAACATGTGGCCCAACGCCATCGTCACTTCGATTAGGATTACCGCACCCAATAACAACAATGTCAGGTGTCATTAGATGCGCCACAGGCGGCAGGACCATTCCGGTTCGACAGGCAGCATTAGCTCAGGCAAATCACAGAACTTAGCATGTACCTTATAGTACATGCAGGTTTCGCACGGTTGCTCAATATCGTCAGCTTCCACTGTGTAGTCTGTGAAACCAGATACGACGAGCTTCTTCTCAAGATCATCTCCCGCCTCCACTTGAAGGCGATTGACGATTTCATTTACGTCTTCGCTTGTCTCAGCCCTTGGCCAAGCTTCAGTCTTGAGACCCTCACCCAGTAGCTTTGCGATCTCAGCCCGTGTTGCTTCGATGTCCATGGACCACCCTCATATTCGCCAAAGGCGACACCACCATTCAGGCTTCGCCGGCAAGTCTAACTCAGGAAGATCGCACCAACGTTTGTGAACGAGATAATACATGCACTCCTGGCATCGCATTTGATCTTCGCCATACGGCTCCAATAGCCAGCCTGATATGTCCAGCTTTTCGCGCAACTGATCCGCACTTAATGGGCGCAACTCGTCGAGCAGCTTTCCAAATTCCCGATCAGTTTCAGGGAACGGTTCAACTTGAGTCTTCAAGCCATTTGCAAACTGATCCTCGATCATCTGCATCAAGATGTCATGGTTCGCATCAGCGGGTGTAACACCAAACTTATCCAGGTAAGCCTGTCGTTCTTCATCACTGATTGATGTGTTTGTATTCTCAGACATAGGCCTCCCTCCCCTATCCTCAGTCTAAGGGCCGGTAAGCATTAAGCTACCGGCCCATTTTGACTTTAGGCTGTTCGGAAGCGAGCAAGCTCTTCACCTGACTTAGCATCGTGAGCATGTACGGTGCACACAAGACAACTGTCGTATGAGCGGCATACATGTCCGACCTCGACGGGATCAGAGCTATTTTTAATCGGTGTTCCGATCAGTGCTTCTTCAATCGGGCCGCGGGTACCATCTTCGGTACGCGGTCCAACGTTCCATGTCGTTGGCGCAATGATCTGGTAGTTCGCGATCTT
>JAPKCR010000452.1 GCA_026421135.1 Sulfitobacter sp.
TCGCCGGCAGCCCCAGCACGCCGCGCCCCAAGGCGATGGAGCCGGAAGAGACCAGCACGACGTCTTTGCCCTGCCCTTTCAGCCATGCCACATCTTGCGCCAGCGAATGCAGCCATTCGGCGCGCAGCTTCCCGGTTGCCCGGTCCACCAACAGGGCCGAGCCGATTTTGACAACGATACGTTTGCCGTCGCTTAGGGTTGCCAAGGTGCTTCTTCCTCGACCGGGCGAAAGCGCAAACGGTCATCGTCGATCTGGCTACGCAGGGCGCGCAGCACGTCGGTGACGCCTTCGCGGGCGACACCGGACATCATCATCACTTCGCCACCGCATGCTTTTTCCAATTCGGAACGGGCAGTTGCGCGTTCTTCTTCATCCAGTGCATCAATCTTGTTCAACACAGTCACACGAGGTTTGTCCGCCAGATCGCCGCCGTATTTTTCCAGCTCGGTGATGATTGTCTGGTAGTCCTCGGCGATGGTATCGGACGTGCCGTCGATCAGATGCAGCAGCACGGCGCAGCGTTCCACGTGGCCCAAGAACAGATCGCCAAGGCCGCGCCCCTCGGACGCCCCTTCGATCAGGCCGGGAATGTCGGCGACGACGAATTCGGTGTTATCCACACCCACAACGCCCAAGTTCGGGTGCAATGTTGTGAACGGATAGTCGGCGATTTTCGGGCGCGCGTTGGATGTTGCAGCCAGGAATGTCGACTTGCCCGCGTTTGGCAGGCCCAAAAGCCCAACATCCGCAATCAATTTTAGACGCAGCCAGATAGTGCGTTCAACACCTTCTTGGCCGGGGTTGGCGCGACGGGGCGCTTGGTTTGTGGCGGATTTAAAGTGCAGGTTGCCCCAGCCGCCATTGCCTCCGCGGGCCAGTTCGACGCGCTGGCCCAGTTCGGTCATGTCGGCCAGAACGGTTTCTTGATCTTCGTCCAACAATTCAGTGCCGACAGGAACGCGCAGAATAATATCGTCGCCATCCTTGCCAGTACGCTGTTTGCCCATGCCAGGCTGGCCGTTGCGGGCGAAAAAGTGCTGCTGATAGCGGAAATCGATCAACGTGTTCAGACCGTCGACAGCTTCGGCCCAGACCGAACCACCGCCGCCGCCATCACCGCCATCGGGACCACCATATTCGATGTACTTCTCGCGACGGAACGACACACAACCGCCTCCGCCTGCGCCAGAGCGGATATAGACTTTGCACAGGTCGAGAAACTTCATTTCAGGGGCCTTTCCGGGGCGCAGGTGGTTACAGCTTGATGCTATATGTCCACGTAGGTACGCAGGTCTCGCGTGCCAGACAATAGGTTTCGGCAGTGCCAAGATAGCGGAAACCCGCATTGGTTAGTACCTTGGCCGAGGCGGGGTTATCGCGGAATACAGAGGCGAACATGTTCTTGTTGCCCAACGGATTGGCGTGAACCAACGCTTGCACGGCTTCGGATGCCAGATGGGTATTCCAGAACGCCGGTGCAACCCAATAGCCGACTTCGGATTGGTCACGGTCCATCTTAACGAGCGATATCACGCCCATTACTTCGGAACCGCCGGTCTTGAGGCCATCCATGACCCAGACATCTTCGGCGCGCTCATCTGCGGTTGCGCGGGCGATATAGGCCTCTATCACGCCGGGGGGCAGCGGATGGGCAATCGACACAGTATTCAAGGCGACGCGCGGGTCGCTTGCATAAAGTTCTATCAGCCCCTGATCCGAGCGGCGCACAGGGCGTAGGTCAAACCGTTCCGTTTCGATCACGGGCTGAATCGGTATCTTCAAATTCTCCACCGTCATTTTCCTCCTCCGAATAATACGAATAGGACTGATGCGACCGTTAGGCCAGCCAATGTCCACATAAGGTACTTCTCCCAAATGGTGTCGGCGACAGTCTTGGCAATTGCTGCCCCTGCAAGCGTCCAAAGCGGGTGCAAGACGATCTGACAGCCAAGCAATACTGCTGCCACTGTCGAGGTCGCAACCAAGGTCGGCGTGCCGGGGGCCACAAATGCGGTAAAGCTGCCTACGATCATCGCCCACGCCTTGGGGTTAAGCGGATGCACAATCAAGCCCGCGGCAAATCCGGGGGCGCTTTCGGTCTCGCGCCCCTGCCCTAACCGCAGATTAGCAACCTTCCACGCGAGCCAGATAATATAGGCCGCCGAGGCGAATTTGAGCAGAATAAACAGCAGCGGCGCACGTTCTGCAATCTGCATCAGGCCAAATCCGATGGGCCAAATAATCAACTGTTTGCCAAGGGCCACACCAGCCACAAATGGCAACGCATCACGAAAGCCGAACCGCGCACCGGTTGCCATCAACGCCATATTGGCAGGACCCGGCGTGCCGATCTGGCTGGCCGCGAAAATTACGAAAGGGGTTAAGGCAAAGCTCATGCCTGGACCTTTATTCTAGGCTTAGCAGCTTTGCGCTTTTTCGGGGCGTCATAGACTGGTGGAACATGGTCAGGCCTGATCAGCCCCAACAGAATATCGTCGTACCACGTGCCCGCAATATGGGAAGACTGCCGTTCGCGGCCTTCTTCGACAAAGCCGACCTTGCGGTAGCACGCAGTGGCGCGGGTGTTGAAATCAAGCACGCGGACGGACAAACGATGCAAGGCAAGCGGGCCAAAAGCATGGGCGGCGATCAAATGCGTGGCACGGGTGCCCAAGCCTTTCCCCAACATTGTCGGGTCAAGAATTCCGATGGCATAGCTGGCCCGCGCGTCCCACGAATTTACACTGTGCAGCCGCAAAGCACCGATCATGCGGCGCTTGTGTTCGATGACCCATGCGAGCGGTTCAATCGCCTGCGCCTCGTACCAAATCTGGGCGTGGTCCTTGGTGATATCGGGCACATGCTTGGGGTCGGCCCCGAACATGTGGTGAATTTCTGGGTTATTGCCCAGCTTGAACCGCGCAGTTGCGTCACTGGGCTTGGGCGCGCGTAAACGCACAACACCATCCGAAAGCTCGGGGCGCATTGATGCTGTCATGATCGTCCCTCCCTGCTAGAATGGCTACCCGGACTGGTTGTGTTGAATAACAGAAAAAGGACCGACGTTTCCGCCGGTCCCTGAATTTCAACTTCTTAGGTTACGGCTTACTCTGCGGCTTCTGCCACTGGCAGTACCGAAATAAACGTACGGTTTTTCAGGCCCTTGTGGAACTGTACCTTGCCGTCAACCTTGGCAAAGATCGTGTGATCCTTGCCCATGCCAACGCCTTCAGC
>JAPKCR010000453.1 GCA_026421135.1 Sulfitobacter sp.
TGACCGCGGCCGGTTTTGGCATCCACGACCTACGGAAGCGCCTCCTGCCGCCACCACCAGCGCCGCCGGCGGAGATCGTGCCGCGTTATCGCTACCAAGTGCAGTTTCACGACGCCGCAGCGATGGGGGACGACGCACGCGTCGCACAGTTGCTGCGCGATCGACAGGCACGCCGCGGCAATCGCACGGGCGGGCGTGGGCCCACCTATCTGGTCGTCAACAACGCTCAGCTCGTCACGGCTGTCTGAAAGGCGCAGCATAGTTTTGGCAAAATTATCGCCATGCGCAGAAAACACCCAAGATGTGCGCAGTATAGCGTGCGTGCAACCTGAGGCTCTAATGCCTACTTCGCTCGCCAGTTTGGACCGGCCATAAGCGTTTTGCGGTTCAGTCATATCATCAGGTAGCCAAGCGCGTGTGCCGTTACCTGCAAAGACATAATCGGTTGAGATATGCACAAAGGGAATGTTAAGTGACGCACAGGCCCCAGCCATGGCGGTGGGTGCCTCACCATTGATGGTGTTGGCCAGCGCCTCTTCTTCCTCGGCGCGGTCCACGGCGGTGTAGGCGGCAGCGTTGATCACTGCGCGTGGCCGGTAGGCGTGAATGGCGGCAGTGCAGGCTGCTGGATCAGATAGATCCACGTCAACGCGTCCCAGCGTTACAACATCGCCCAATGCCTGAATCTCTGTCGCCACTTGGCCACTGTGGCCAAAAACCAGAATGTCTGTCACTGTCAAACTTTCTTGTCCGTCCCCAGCCGCTTTCCCACGCCATTGCGTGCCAGCAGCGGGTACCACCAGTCCTGATTTTCTAGATACCATCGCACGGTAAGCTCCAGCCCTTCTTCTATAGTAATCGAAGGCCGCCAGCCCAATTCCTCGCGGATGCGACTGGGATTGATCGCGTAGCGCGCGTAATGGCCGGACCGGTCGGTGACAAAGGTGATGAGATCGGCATAAGTGCCCGCTTCATGTGGCCGCAACCGGTCGAGAATGGCGCAGAGGTTTTGCACCAGTTGCAGGTTGGTGCGCTCGTTTTCGCCACCGATATTATAGCTGCGTCCCAGCGCGCCCCTGGTGGCGACAAGTAGCAGTGCATCCGCGTGATCTTCGACATAAAGCCAATCGCGGATATTGCTACCATCGCCATAAATCGGCAGAGCGTTCCCCGCGAGCGCGTTTAAGATAACCACTGGTATTAACTTTTCAGGGAAGTGATAGGGCCCATAATTGTTGGAACAATTGCTGAGTACGACAGGCAGGCCATATGTCGCATGCCACGCCCACACCAGATGGTCAGAGGCGGCCTTTGATGCTGAATAGGGGCTGCGCGGATCATAGGGCGTGTCCTACGTGAATAGTACTGCAGTATCGCTGGGTAGCGAGCCGAAGACTTCGTCTGTCGATATATGGTGAAAGCGAAAGTTTTCTGGCTTGCCAAGCTCGACCCAGTATTTGCGCGCAGCCTCCAGCATGTTGAAGGTTCCAGTGATATTGGTCTCGATGAAATATCCTGGACTGTCGATCGACCGGTCGACATGCGACTCCGCAGCCAAGTGCATAACGATGTCGGGTTGATGGACGGAAAAAACTTTATCCAGTGCAGCCTGGTCGCGAATATCAGCCTGCTCGAACGCATACAGCGAGCTGTCTGCCACAGATGTCAAATTCGTGAGGCAAGCGGCATAGGTCAGCGCATCAAGGTTGACGACCGCATGGCCGCGGGATACCGCCAAACGGATCACGGCTGAACCGATAAAACCCGCACCACCGGTTACAAGAATTTTCATATGCTGCTATCCTTCAAAAATAAACGGGCTGTCTAGATCAACCAGAGAAGGTGCAATGACGTCCTTGCTGCTAAGGATCGGATCACCCTGCAAAGGCCAGATTATGCCAATGGTTGGGTCATCCCAGCGAAGCGCGCCTTCGGTCTCTGGTGCGTAATAATCTGAGCATTTGTAAACAATTTCGCTGTCTGGCTCGAGCGTTACGAATCCGTGCGCAAAGCCTGCTGGAATGAACATCTGTACGCCATTTGCGGCGCTGAGCTTGCAGCCTGTCCATTGCCCGTAAGTTGGACTTCCCCTTCGTATATCAACAGCCACATCAAAAATTGCCCCCCGCCCGCAGCGCACCAACTTGGCTTGAGCGCGAGGTGATACCTGAAAATGCAGCACCCGCAACGTACCCACGGATGCCGAAAGTGAGTGATTGTCCTGGACGAAGTTGGCATGGATCCCAAGCCCAACATATAGTCGTTGATTATAGGCTTCAGCAAAAAAACCACGATGATCGCCAAAACGATCAGGCTTGATAAGCAATACCCCTGCCAAGTCAGTCTTCTTGACTTTCATCATTCAATACTCTTTTGCTGTTGCAAAGGATGGACATTAAAACTGAAAGGGGCCGCCACCTGGAAAGCCGAAAATCCAGCTTTGATAAGGAATGTAGCATTGCTTAAAATGCCACGACAGCTGCGACCAGACTGCGAAGACCAGCGCCAGCCCGAGATACGGCAAAGTGGCGTGGAGCCTAACATTAGTCTGTAACGGTAAAATTGGAATTCGCGCAAAGATCATCGCTTGGATGGGTATCAGATAGTAACCTAACCTGTCACCGATCACTGTGGAAACTGGAATGAGAAGAAACGCCAGTGCCATCCCAATTGCGCCAATGCTCGCAAGGCTATAATCTTTTGGCCATTTCTGCAGCCATTTTTTGCTCAGAAACAAAAAGAAATGTATGCCTGACAAGCCGAGTAGTCCAACACGAAATATTGCGCCTGCGGCGTCAGTACCGGTTCCGATGTATTGGCTTGTTGCAGCTTCTGCTGCATCTCCTGATGCAAGGGCAAACGCGCCTGGAATTGCAAGGAGTGCGGCAAGCAGCAAGCGGTTCCGTGTGTAAGTCCCTGTTGCTACAGGCAGAAGCAACATGAAAATCAGCACGCTAATATGGAAGCCTGCAGCCAACACTACCCAAAACGCAAACCACAAAGGACGCCGATCGATGAATGCCACGAAGGCAATACACAAAAGCCCGATTGCCGCACCCTGGCGGATACCAGACATTGGCATGTTGATAATCAGAATGGGAAACAGCAGCACCAAGAACCCCAATGGATCAGGCTGCCGCCGAGCGAGAACATGGACCCCCAGAAAGAAAACTGCACTGGAGGCGATATTGGCAACAGGGTAGGGTAAACCCATACTCTGGATCCAGCCAAGGAT
>JAPKCR010000017.1 GCA_026421135.1 Sulfitobacter sp.
TGAGGACATGCAGGACACCTGCTGTTGCCGCTTTTTCCCACATAAAGGGAGAGGGCCAATCACTGAGCATAATCACGGCGATATGAGAAAACACCTTTAGCTCGGCCAATTCGACGGCAAAATCCGCGCCAATGCCATCTGGTAAATCGTTGTCGAGCAAGATCATCGAAACGGGGTGCTTTACCAAAGTCCGCCTAGCCTCTTGCAATGTCGTCGCCATATAGACCTGCATGCCCGATATGCTGCGGTTAATCATGCGCTGCAACTTAAGCTGGTCGAACGCGCTATCTTCAATGATCAGACAGGCGGGCGGCACATGTGTGCCAAAATGGCTATGCAAAAATTGTTGTTTAGGCATGAAATTCTCCACCATGACCGAGCCTGAATTCAGTCATGGCAGACGCAGATTAAAACGCCGTCAACGGGGATAGGGAGTCGTCCCTTTGTTATAGTCCGTCCAATCCGTAATCTCTGGGTAGTACATATCGCGCCATCTGCGTACGCGAGGATTCATGACACGTCGCCATACCCAAGGCATCATCGCCATCACTGTCATGACCGGATACCCATAGGGCAATTGCGGTGCCGATGATTGGCCGTAGTTCTGTAGCACAGGAAAACGGCGGTCCGGTTTATAGTGATGGTCCGAATGGCGCTGTAGGTTGATCAACAGCCAGTTTGACGCGCGATGGGCCGCATTCCATGAATGTCGGGGCTGGACGTGTTCATATTTGCCATCCCCAAGATGTTTACGGGTCAGGCCGTAATGTTCGATGTAATTCACCAGCTCAAGCTGCCAGATAGCAGTGCCCGCCTGTACCAGAAACAACAGCAGGCCGACCCATCCCCCCAGCAAAATCGCCAAGATCAAGAATGCCGCCTGCAATGCCCAGTATTTAAAAAACGGGTTGCGTATGTCCGTCCAAGGTCTGTCTTTGCGCGCCAACATCGCCTTTTCGGCGCGGAACGCAGACTTTATACATTGCCGAAGAACCCGAGGATAAAAGCGGTGGAACCCTTCGTTGTAATGCGCCGTTACTGGATCGCGAGGCGTAGCGACATAGCGGTGATGCACCAGCAGATGCTCGGACCTGAAGTGCGAATACAGAACCATCGCCAATAGGGCATCGGCCCAAAATCGTTCAAGTTTGTTCCTTTGATGCATCAATTCGTGTGCATAATTTATGCCCACTGTGCCGGTCATCACACCCACGCCAAAAAACACAAAGAACTTTTCCCATCCGCCCAAATGGTCAGCCTGTGGAACGTACCACAGCAGCCCGAAAACCGTCAAAAACTGCACAGGCATCCAAAGCAAGGTGATCATCCGGTACCAAAAGAGATCATCATCAGTCGCTTCGGTATCGGCATTGTCCAGATTCAGGCCCAGAAAGCTGTCGATCACTGAAAACAGGTTCCAGGTAACAATGGGCAGCAGAATCACTGTCCAACCGCCAAAAAAGGCGGTGATCCACGCCAAGGGAACAAGCAAAAAGGACAGGGCAAACGGTACGGCGTGTTTAACCTGTGCCAACTGGTCAGTGCTGATGTCTGGGGAAGTCGGTGTCATGCTGGTATTGCTTTCAAAATCACTGTCGTTTCATAGCGCACTTTATGATGCGCTGTCACTGTGGCTTGCTGCCGCTATCGGACCAAATCAAACGCTTTGCGCATGACTGTGGGCAGATCGGACGGGCGAAACCGGTCGGGTGCGATGAATGCGGCATCCGGATGCACGATACTGTCGGGTTCTGTGGCGTACATTACCGTCAACATTAGATGAAAATGCGTGAATGTGTGTCGCACCTCGCCGGGGACCACTTGCCAATCTGCGGTAGCGGGCGGGGTGCCTTGCGGTCGGGTCATACTGGCATCTATCCAGTCAGATCCCGGCCATCCGAGCATACCACCCAGCAACCCTTTTTCAGGACGGGTTTCCAGGAGCCACGCGCCATCGCTGCGCTGGGTCAAATATACGGTGCCGTGGCGGATAGGCTTGGGCTTCTTAGGAGTCTTTTTTGGCAGTTCGGGTGCTGTGCCGATCCGGCGTGCGGCACATGGGTCGCGCCACGGGCAAATACCGCAGGCCGGTGATTTCGGGGTGCAGATGGTGGCACCCAAATCCATGACAGCTTGGGCATAGTCCCCGGGCCGGTTTTCTGGCGTCAGGTCGGCCGCGCGTTGCATCAATTCAGGTTTGGCGGCCGGAAGGGGGGTGTGGATGTCATAAATTCGCGCCAAGACGCGCTCTACGTTACCGTCAAGCACAGCATGGGGCAGATCAAACGCAATCGATGATATGGCGGCGGCCGTGTAGGGGCCTATGCCCGGCAATTTAAGAAGCGCTGCATGATTGGCAGGAAACTGTCCGTCGTGATCGTCAATAACAGCACGGGCACATTTCAACAGGTTCCGCGCGCGGGCATAGTACCCAAGGCCGGCCCATTCCCCCATCACATCCGCGTCTTGCGCCGCTGCCAGATCGGTAACGGTGGGCCAACGTGCGGTAAACCGCTGAAAATAATCCCGGACCGTGGCCACGGTTGTCTGCTGCAGCATCACCTCGCTTAACCATATTCGATAAGGATCTGGATATTGGCCAGCTTTGCGGTCAGATGGGGCGACACGCCATGGCATTGCACGTGCATGGACATCGTACCATTCCAACAAGATGCGCGGCAGGTCCGTTGTTTCGTCTATGTCACGCAATCTTTATGGCCTTTGCAGTTGAGATGGGCTGGCGATACCGATCCGTATCGCTATGTTGTGCTGCATCGCTACGTTGAACTTTGTCATTCAGGAAAGATAGTCATGCCGACGCGGCGTTCCAGTACAAAAGGATTTAAACGTACAGATAGCCTGCTGTCGGCAAAAATCCGTCAGGCCAGCGAAACCCGCGGGTTCGCGCAATCGCGGCTGCTTACCCAATGGGCCGAGATCGTGGGCGAGGATGTCTCGTCTATCTCTAGGCCGGTCGAAGTCAGCTATGGGCGTGGCGGCATGGGGGCAACACTGACCTTGCTGACCAACGGGTCAAATGCGCCGATACTGGAAATGCAAAAAGAACAACTGCGTGCCAAGGTGAATGCCGTCTACGGCTATAACGCCATTGCGCGGGTGCGGGTTACCCAAACCGCGGCGACTGGGTTTGCCGAAGGGCAAGTTGCGTTCGACGCAAAACCAAAGATGCGGGCAGATACAGCGGTTGACCCTGTGATCCGACAACGCGCAACCGACACGGTCGGCACAATGGGTGACGAAAGCCTGCGTGATGCCCTTGCACGTCTGGGCGAGAACATATTGAACAAGACAGAACGCTGATAAAGGAACTCAAATGAAACGCACTTTTCCAATTCTTGCGGCTGTGGCCGTGGTCGCCGCTGGCGGCTGGTACGTACTTAGCGGCACGGACGCGGTGAACAGCACCCAGCTAAATCCGATTGCTGGCGCTGCAAATGCACAGTCAACCGAAACCGCCGAAGTAGATACCTCGGCAGTTCAGGAAATGAGCTTGGGCAATGCAGAGGCTGCCGTGCAGATCGTTGAATATGCGTCGTTCACCTGCCCGCATTGCGCAGCCTTCGATCAGGGCGCGTTCAAGCAGCTAAAGACCGATTATATCGATACCGACAAAATCGGGTTTACCTATCGCGAAGTTTATTTTGATCGGTATGGCCTGTGGGCATCGATGGTTGCGCGCTGTGACGGTGAAAACAAATTTTTCGGCATTTCTGATCTGATCTATAAAGGTCAATCCGAATGGGTTCGTGCGGGCGAACCTGCTGCCATCGTCGAAGAACTGCGCAAGATCGGCCGCCTTGCGGGAATCGATAACGACGCGCTCGAAGCTTGTCTTCAGGACGGCGAAAAAGCACAGACGCTTGTGGCTTGGTGGGAAGAGAACCAGAAAGCCGATGATATTTCCAGCACGCCAAGCTTTATCATTAATGGCAAGAAATATTCGAACATGCCTTACGCCGAGATGAGAGAAATCATCGACGCGGCCTTGGCTGAATAATGGCGGCCCCACTGGCAGGGCTCAAGGTGATTGAGCTGGCACGCATTCTGGCAGGTCCTTGGGCTGGTCAGACTTTGTCTGATCTTGGGTGTGAAGTCATCAAGGTGGAAAGCGCCGGAGGTGACGACACGCGCCAGTGGGGGCCTCCATTCATCGAACGGGACGAGGATAAATCAGCGTCCTATTTCCATTCGACCAACCGTGGCAAAGCGTCGGTTGTTGTTGATCTGACCACCGACGCAGGTCAGGCCAAGATGAAAGAACTGCTGGCTGATGCGGATATCCTGATCGAGAATTTCAAGACCGGTGGTCTTGCGAAATACGGCATGGACTATGCCAGCCTGTCCGAACAATTTCCCAAGCTGATCTATTGTTCGATTACGGGATTCGGCCAAGACGGCCCTTATGCGCATCGCGCCGGATACGACTTTATCATCCAAGGAATGTCCGGCTTAATGTCGATCACAGGCGAAGCAGACGGCCAGCCGCAGAAACATGGTATGGCGATCACGGATATTTTCACCGGAATCTATGCAACGACTGCGATTCTAGCCGCGGTTCACCAGCGCGGCCAAACGGGCGTCGGGCAGCAAATCGACATGTCCTTGCTTGACTGTGCTGTGGCTGTGACGGGCAATCAGGCGATGAACTATCTTACTACGGGCAAGCCCCCGCATCGCATGGGAAACGCACACCCAAATTTGACCCCCTACGAAGTGTTCGAATCCTCGGATGGGCATTTGATCATTGCCACTGGTAATGATGGCCAATTCCAACGAGTGTGCCGAACGCTGGGGTTGGACGATATGGCCGAAGCTGCGGACTATGCAAAGAATGCAAACCGAGTGGCGAACAGGCCCGAAATGATCCGCCGTCTGAATGATGCGACGCGCCAACGCACACGGGACGATCTATTGGCTGCGTGCGAGGAAAAGGGCGTGCCTGCCGGTCCGATCAATAACATGGAGGACATGTTCAATGATCCTCAGGTGATCGCGCGTGGCATGAAGATCGAACTGGACGGCGTGCCCGGTATCCGGTCGCCATTCGTATTTTCAGGGGCCGAACTGGCGCTGCATCGGGCGTCACCCAAACTTGGCGAAGACGACGTCAACTGACAGACGATACCGTTCTCGCTGCAGAACACAGTTCGGTATTTTTGGAAGATGAGGCCCTTTAGGCGGGTTTACGGAGCTTGTCCAAGGCAAGGATAAGCGCATTGCTATCTGCCATTTTCAAACGCACAGGCAGTGTGATCACCTTCATCCTGAACGCCGCGGGAAGCCGGACAGCGTCTTTTTCAGTGGTCACCAATTGGGCACCCTTGGCAATTGCGTCTGCTTCAAGCCGGCTCATCAGCGCACGCGTGAGCGGCTGGTGATCATCCAACGCTTCAGCGTGGACAACCTGCGCCCCGAGGGCACGCAAAGTCGCGAAAAACTTTTCCGGATGGCCAATTCCTGCAAATGCCAAGGCGCGTGTATCCGACCAATCCATGCCGGTCTGCAACGGTACCAATTCTGCCCGCACATGGGGCAAGCCATCAGGCAACTGGGTGTGTGCGAATGCGGCCTGATCCTCCGACGAGCCAATCGACAACAGCAAGTCGGCTCGCGCTAACCCATCTTTTACCGGTTCGCGCAGGGGGCCGGCTGGAAGGCAAAGACCATTCCCGAAACCCTTGGCGGCATCCACCACTACAATACTTAAATCCTGCTTCAACGCCGGGTTTTGAAAGCCGTCATCCAGTACGACTACACTTGCCCCGGCCGCCGCTGCGGCGCGTGCGCCGGCAGCACGGTCACGGGCCACCCAAACGTCGGCAAAGGCGGCCAGTAAAAGCGGTTCATCCCCGACTTGCGCGGCTGAGTGCCGCGACGGGTCAACCAAAAGCGGCCCTTTTTCGGTGCCGCCATATCCGCGCGATACAACATGTGGCGTGTGGAAGATATTACGAAGATGTTCGACCACGGCCATAACTGTCGGCGTTTTCCCCGTGCCGCCGGCGTTTATGTTGCCGACACACACAACCGGAATACCCAATTCTATGGGTGATCCATGGGCCAGTCGCCGCGCGGTGGCTCTTGCGTACAAAGCCCCTAGGGGCTGCAACAAACGCGCACGCCAATCCGGTTTGGGCAAAAACCAAAAGGACGGAGGGCGCTTCATCCTTCGGCCTCTTGCTGGTCAAGGGTGTCTTGGACCAAATCTATCACCTTGTCCGTCACTGCCGCACCACGGCTAATCACATCCCAACCGGCGTGCGCCATTACGGCAGCTTGGTCCGGCGCGATCAAACGGCTGACTGCGGTTCCCAGAGCTGTCGCGTCATTGACGATCCGCGCGGCACCTTCTGACGCGAGGCGCGTGTAGGATGGCAGAAATCGCCGCACCTTTGGCCCATATAGCACCGCAGATCCAAGGGCAGCTGCCTCGAACGGGTCGCATCCGCCCGGTCCGCTGGTCAGGGAACTGCCCAGAAACGATACTGGCGCAAGGCGATAGAACAGCCCTATTTCGGAGGGGTCATCGGCCAACATGATCTGTGTCGAACTGTCAGGATATCCTTCATCCCCCCATCGCAGAACGCGGAAATCTTCTCGGGCCATAATCGCAGCAAAATTTGCAGCCTGACTTGGATCGGCTGGCATCACGACCAAGAGCAACCGGTGTGATAACCGTAGTGCCTGACGATGTGCTCTTAATACGGTTAAAAGCTCGTCTTCCATGATCTGATTGGCGAACCAGACCGGCCGACCGACCAAGGCGGCAGACAGATCGGCCATGTCGGAATCAATACAGGGTAACGCCTGTCCACCGGCCTGAAGGGCGGGTGTCATTTCGACCTTATCGCGCGAGATGCCAAGCCGGATTAATCGCTGAAAACCAGCATCGGATCGCGCCAGAATGGCCGAAAAATGTGAAACCAACTCAAACGTCAAATCACGCATCCAGCGGTCGCGGCGCCCGTCAAAACCACCGCTATCGGCGTCGATCAAAAACAACGGACATTTTCGCTTTGCTGCCGCCAGTATAAGGTTCGGACGCAGTCTGCCCCACGCCCAAACGCAGGCGTTGGGCTTCCAGTGATTCAGAAACGCTGCCACGGATGTCGGGTGGTCATCGGGAAGATCATCGATAATTACGTCAGCATGGGAAGATGGCGGACGTCCGCCGCCAATACTGCTTTTCGGGAGTGTGATCAGAACGCGCAGCCCCGACCTGCTGCGGCACAGCCGTGCTGCAAGATCTTGAATGGCAAGCAAGCTTCCCGGTTCCGGAGCATGGCACCAAACCAGCTCACCGTCGGGGCGGTCTGCAGCCGGCGTGAACGCCGGCGCGGAACCGCGCCCTGCATAGGCGCGATAAGCGGCCAGCGTAAAGGTCGGCACCATTAGCGATTAGCCCAGTTCTTCGGTCGAGGAAGCAGCGGCCTCTTCGTCCCGCAGGCGGTGCAGATGCGCAATAAAGTAACGCATGTGCGCGTTATCTACAGTGCGCTGTGCCTCGTTCTTCCAAGCGTCATAGGCGCTGGCATAATTCGGGAAAATACCGACCACGTGAATGTCATCTACATTTTTGAACGCTGTTCCGGTTGGCGAAACCAGTTCGCCGCCAAAGACAAGGTGTAGGCGTTGGGTCATGGTGCAGTCCTTTGTTCTCGGATGAATGCCGATGCCAGTATCTAAGGCAATGGGTCACGTGTGGGCAAGGCTGCTAAGCAAATCCGCATGGATCGACGTGCCTGCCGCAAGTACGCCATTTAGTCGCGGATCAGGATTGTTAAATCGTAAAGAGGCCCCGGTTTTATCGGTACAATACCCGCCAGCTTCGGTCACGATCAAAGCACCAGCGGCAATGTCCCACTCCCAACTTTTCCGCAGGGTTACCATACCATCGAACCGCCCTTGCCCTACCAGCCCCAGCCGATAAGCCAGCGATGGACGATGGGCACGTTTGAAACCAGGGTCGCCCGCAATCCAGTGTTGTTTGGCCATGACAGGCTTGGTTGCCAGAACCGTTGCGTTGCTCAGACCTTGGGTGGTTGAGGCGTTGATTGCTAAATCATTCAACGTGGCACCACCACCCAGCGAGGCCGCATAGAGGCGATCTAGCATTGGCAGGAAAACTACGGCAGCAGTTATCTTGCCGCCTTGGGAAATGGCCAGCGAATGGGACCACGTATCCGACCCTTCGATAAAACTTCGGGTGCCATCAATCGGGTCGATAATAAAGACGTGGGATTGATCCAGCCGCCTTTCGGTGTCTTCGCTTTCCTCGGACAGCCACCCGTAATCGGGGCGGGCTGTTGTCAATGTTTCGTGCAGCATTGCATTTACAGCCAGATCGGCTTCGGTCACAGGGCCAGCATCGCCGGGCTTGTCCCAGCGTTTCGCCGTTTGGCCGGTGAATGCAGTGGCGATCTGGCCAGCCTTGCGGGCGCAGTCGATCAAAAGGTCAAGATCACGCACCGGCAAGTGTCATTCCCGGAACAAGCAAGGATGGCACAACGCGGCTAAGATGCGTGCGCGCGTCATTTGCGGGGACAATGCTGCGCAGCATATCGCGCAAATTGCCTGCAATCGTACATTCATTTATCGCATGGGTGATTTCACCATTTTCAACCCATAGACCAGAGGCACCACGCGAATAATCGCCCGTATTAGGGTTGATCGTAGAGCCGATCATAGAGGTTACAAGCAACCCCGTTCCCATGTCTTTGATAAGGTCACCACGTGTTGCGTCACCTTGGGTCAAGGAAATATTCCAGATTGCAGGGCCGGGGTTTGACCCTGTGCCGCGCGCAGCGTTTCCGGTGGGGGCCATGCCCAGTTTCCGGGCCGTTGCCAAATCCAACGTCCAGCCTTTTAGTGTCCCGTTTTCAACAATCACGCGTCGGTTCGTGGGCAGACCTTCGCCGTCAAAGGGGCGTGACCCGGATGTGCGGGGGCGGTGTGGGTCTTCGATTATCGACAGACCGTCGGGCAATACCTGTTCGCCCATCGCGTCGCGCAGCCACGAGGCACCACGCGCAATTGCGGATCCGTTCATGGCCGCCAGCAGGTGCCCGATCAGCGTGGATGAAATACGCTCATCAAATAGAACAGGATACGCACCCGTTGGTGGTTTGCGGGCATCCATTCGCAATAACGTGCGTTCTGCCGCCGAGGCGCCAATGTCCTCTGGGCTGCGCAGATCTGCCTGAAATATGCGGCTGTCCCCGTCATAGTCACGTTCCATTGCTGTGCCACTGCCGGCGATAGTAACGCAGGACAAACCCCGATCCGTGCGTGTATACCCACCCTCAAACCCGTTGCTGGCGGACAGATAAACCTGTTGTTCGCCGTAAGCCGCACTGGCGGATTGCACTTGTGAAATACCCTTGACGGCCAATCCCGCGGCCTCGGCCCGTGCGGCATCATCTTGCAAGGTCTGGGGCGAAGGCTCTGGCGTAGGGTCAGCCAGTTCGAGCGCGTCAAAATCCCAGCTGGTTGCCAGTTGATCGGGGTCCGCGAGGCCGGAATATGGGTCTTCGGGGGCTTCCTTGGCCATTGCGACGGCGCGGTTTGCCATTTCCTCGATTGTGCGGATGGAAGTGTCGGACGCTGACACATTGGCCGACCGCTTGCCCACAAACACACGCAGACCGATGTCGACGCCCTCGGACCGTTCCGCCTGCTCCAAGGCACCGCCACGGACGTCTACACTGACCGATGTCCCGCGCACGGCCATAGCGTCAGCGCTGTCTGCACCGGCATCCTTGGCGGCAAGCAATAGTGCTTTGGTCAGCGCATCAATGGATTGCGGCATGGGAGGCTCCTAGAGGTTTCAAAGGTTAGCTAGCGACCCCGCTGTCTGTCCGCAAGGGACGGGGCGCACGGCATCCGGTTGGCGATCTATTTAATCCGCTGGCCATTCGCTAAAATTGCGCCAGAACGTGTGAATTCGATTTTGGTCTCAAGCGTATCTTCACCGTCGCCGGGGACTGCAAACATCGCCATCACCATGCGTGCGCCCATCGCTGTTTGTGCGGGCAGCAACCCTGAATCCACCAGCGTATTCAAAAGGGTATTCCCCCCGACCAGTTTCAGATCAAGCGCCCCGTTGGGTTTCAGATCAGCGTTGTCCGCATCGGGGTCTGTATTTTCAAACGTTGCAGCCCCAAACCCGGTCAGCCGCGCCCCAAGGGCATCAACAATCAACGAATTCAGCTTGATGCTTTCAGGTTTGGCCGGGACTTTCAGTGCGTCTGCCATCTGATCAACGTCTTGCATATCTAGGTAATCAGACAAGATTGTCGCTGTTCCGGTCATATCAAGTGCGACCGAGGCTGGATCGCGCGGCAAGGTTCCCTGAGGGTTAAGCATCCCCCAAACCATATCAGACATGGTAAAATCAGACAGGTTCAACCCAAGGGCAAAGTTCTGCGGCGCATCGGATTTCATCACAGGAGCGCTTAGATTGAAGGCGGCATTGTCCATGGCAAAGGACAATAGGAAAGGAAATTGCGGTGGCTGAACCGATACTGTCGTGCCTTGGCGCGTCCCAGCATAACTAATGCCGTCGGCGCTGGTTTCCATGGTCAGTGTGCCACTTTCGGCGGCCATCGCAACCGCTAGGTTTCCGCTATTGGGATCTTCGATATCGACCGTGAAGGTGCTGTTGCCCGCTGTGGTTTTGCCCGTAACATCCATGCCCGCACGCAACAGCCCCGCCATATCGCCCACCTGCGCCAAGGCGAGCGGCAAAATGCCATTGGCCTTGAACGTAATATCGGATGAGGTCCCTTTGACCGTGGCGATTGCCGGCTCATCAGGTTCCTTGAAACTCATGTCGTATGAAACTGAACCTACTGTCGCAGCCTGATCGTAGTCACGCATCGCACCCAGTTTGCTATCCGTCCTGCTTTGAACGTCTTTCAACACGATGGCCATTTTGGCGTTCTGGGGGTCAAGCGTTTCGTCCCCTACTGTCAATTTACCCAGTTTCAGCCCGACCGTTCCGGCGGAATAGCTGCTGGTCATATTGGTTGGCGATCCGCTGACAATCATGTCCAGAGCGGAATGATTTAGGATCATCGTCATATCGACGGGTTCCGCATCCGCCGCCGCGGGGGTGATGCTAAGCGAAACTGGCATAGAAGCGGGCAACAGTACGGTTACACTGCCGTCGTTGTTTTGCGCAAAGCCGATGCTTTCAACTGTCACAGACATTTCACCCTGATCGGGGTCTGTGGCCAAGTCGAACTTCACATCGCTGACAGTCAGTGTGTCGCCGGACGTGCTTTCTTTGGCGGTCAGGCTGTAGCCCATGCCTTGCATGTAGTCGCGCCAATCCTGCCAAACCTCATTTGGTGTAATATCTGCTGATGCGATTTGCGAAGTCGACAAAAGGGCTAAGGCCGAACAGCCAAGAACAGTGTGAAAGCGGGTCATTAAGAATTCCTTTGTCTTACGCAGATGGCGCGAATGTCATCCAGGCCTTAAAGATAATTGGTATCGATCTTCTTACAAGGCAACGCGCATTTTGGCCCAAATTGGGCTTTTGTCTGGCATAGGCTTATGTAGATGCTAAGTATCAACTAAACAAACGGCTTGGCAAATCTACAAGCCTTTTTATGGTGAAAGATGGGGCCCACGACATGGAAATGACTGGCAAGACCGTGATGATCACAGGCGCAAGCCGCGGCATCGGTGCAGAAACTGCGCGCAGTTTCGCAAAAGCGGGGGCGAATGTTGTGCTGCTTGCCCGCTCTCAGGACGCTATTGCCAATCTGGCAGGCGAGATCGGTCAAAAAGCCATTGCAATCCCCTGCAACGTTGCCCGCTTTGGAGAGATGTTTTCTGCCGTTGAAACCACAATGCAGGCATTCGGCAGTCTGGACGTATTGATTAACAACGCTGGCGTAATAGACCCCATTTCGCATCTGGCCAACTCTGATCCAGACGCGTGGGGGCAGGCCATCGATATCAACCTTAAAGGTGTCTATAACGGCATGCGTGCTGCTTTGCCTGTAATGAAACATGCAGGTGGCGGAACCATCCTGACTGTCAGCTCTGGCGCGGCGCATCATGCGATTGAGGCATGGAGCGCATATTGTGCATCCAAAGCCGCAGTGAACATGATCGGCAGGTCCGTTCATCTTGAGGAAGCTGCCAACGGCATTCGCGCAATCGGGTTGTCACCAGGTACCGTTGCCACCCAAATGCAACGCGAGATTAAAGCGAGTGGCATAAATCCGGTCAGCGAACTGGCATGGGAAGACCACATTCCAGCCGATTGGCCCGCCCGTGCGCTGCTTTGGATGTGCAGCGCTGCTGCAGACCGGTTTTGCGGCGAGGAAATATCGCTGCGTGACGAAAGCATCCGCAAAGAGATTGGCCTGATATGATCGATTTTTCCCGCGAAGGCGACATTTGGACAGCCACTCTGAACCGGTCAGAAAAAGCCAATTCGCTTACCCATGACATGCTCGTGTCGTTGGCCGAATTCATGGAAGATGCGCAAGCGGCGCGCGCTGTGATCCTGACAGGGCAAGGCAAGGTTTTCAGCGCCGGTGCCGATTTAGACGAAGCCCGCGCAGGCCTAGCGACATCAGATATTT
>JAPKCR010000454.1 GCA_026421135.1 Sulfitobacter sp.
CCCAGAGGACCGCAACGGCCTGCGCAACCAAGATGAAATTTTGTTTTGGGACCACTTTCTTGACGGGGCTTTCGCCGCGCCGCCATCCGAGAAATTCGTGCTTCTTGGGGATATGAACAATGACCCGGACAAGGGCGAAGGATTGAAGCCGGCGATCCGCAGGTTATTGGATCACCCACACCTTCGCGATCCGTTGCAAGGCCAGCCAACCGTAACATTCGACGGGCTTGGCGAAATGCGCGTCGACTATCTTCTGCCTTCATCTGACTGGCACATCATAGCGTCGGGCATCGCACAAAACCCAATAGCCAGCCGTCACAGCCTGATCTGGGTCGATCTGGACCACTAGCCGTTCTTGACGCCCCAAGCTGCCCGCGCTACGCCGCTTGCAACATATTTTTCAGGAGTTTTCCAATGGCCAACCCAACATTGCTTATCCTCGCCGGTGACGGCATCGGCCCCGAGGTCATGGACCAAGTTGTTCGTATCATTGATTGGTATGGCGAAAAACGCGATCTGGCCTTTGACATTGAACATGATCTGGTCGGCGGCGCGGCCTATGACAAGCACGGCACGCCCCTGCATGACGACACAATGGCCAAGGCACTTGAGGCCGACGCGGGGCTGGTAGGTGCCGTCGGCGGCCCCAAGTACGACGTGCTGGATTTCAGCGTAAAGCCAGAACGCGGACTGCTGCGTTTGCGCAAGGAAATGGATTTGTTCTCTAACCTGCGTCCGGCACAATGCTTTGACGCCTTGGCTGACTTCTCATCGCTCAAGAGAGAACTTGTTGCTGGTTTGGATATCATGATCGTGCGCGAATTGACGTCCGGCGTCTATTTCGGCGAACCGCGCGGGATATTCGAAGAAGGCAACGAACGCGTTGGCATCAACACACAGCGCTATACCGAATCCGAGATTGACCGCGTTGCGCGGTCGGCATTCGAATTGGCCCGCCGCCGGGGCAACAAGGTCTGTTCGATGGAAAAGGCCAACGTTATGGAATCCGGCATTCTGTGGCGTGAAGTCGTCCAAAAAGTCCATGACGAGGATTACCCCGATGTGGAATTGACCCACATGTACGCCGATAATGGCGCGATGCAGCTGGTTCGTGCACCCAAACAGTTTGATGTGATTGTCACTGACAACCTGTTCGGTGATATCCTCTCTGACTGCGCCGCGATGCTGACCGGCTCGCTTGGCATGCTGCCATCCGCGTCTTTGGGTGCGCCTAACGCTAATGGCCGCCCCAAGGCGATGTACGAACCCGTACACGGCTCTGCGCCTGATATCGCGGGCCAAGGCAAGGCAAACCCGATCGCCTGCATCCTGAGCTTTGCTATGGCGTTGCGCTATTCCTTTGACCAAGGCGACGAGGCGACGCGCCTTGAGAACGCTATTGAAAAGGTTCTTGCCGATGGCGCGCGCACTGCCGATCTGATGGGCCCCGAAGGTGGCACGCCGATCTCGACCGCTCAAATGGGTGATGCGATACTGGCGGCGCTCGACGCCAGCCTCTGAACCTTTGCCGACCCCGACCTGAATACAGGTCGGGGTATTGCACCCATCCATGACCAGTCGAACGGTATAGGTCAGACTAGGGGCCTTGCTGATTGCCACGGTTCGATCGACCTGCGCGACACGGTGTCGGGTTGGTCCCCTTTGCTATCTATGCGATCCTTCTTGCCGCCCAGAGGCACAACATACCGTTGAGGACGCCAACGTTTAGTGACAGTGTAGCGGTGAACAATACCGGACGCGATAGATGACACACCCAATCCAAGCCGAAGTCTTATTACCCACCCAAGAGCTGCGCAATGACCTGCCGTTTTACACCAAGACCCTTGGCCTGCGGTTGGATAGCATCTTTCCCGCCGATGACCCGTCGGTGGCCAGCTTTTCCGGTCATGGCCTGCGCATCCGCATTGAAAAGGGTGCAGATGTACCGCCCGGTAAAATTCGTATCCTGACCGATGACCCTGATGGTTTTGCCGATGGGGCCCGCGCGCTGTTGGCCCCCAACGGCACTCAGATAGAGATCGCGCCGCTGTCGCCAACGGTTGACCAACCGCAAACGCAACACGAATTCGCTGTGCGCCGTCTGCGCGACGAGGCCCCTTGGGTCATTGGCCGTGCAGGCATGCATTACCGTGATCTGATCCCCTCGCGGCTTGGCGGGTCGATCATTGCCAGCCACATTCGTATTCCTGACGGTGGCCCCGTGCCAGACATGGTGCATTATCACACGGTCGGATTTCAGCTGATTTTTTGTTATCGGGGTTGGGTCGATGTCTTGTACGAAGATCAAGGCGACCTGATCCGCCTGCATGCGGGCGATTGCGTCACGCAACCCCCCGGCATCCGCCATCGCGTGGTCGAGGCATCGCCCAACATCGAGGTGATCGAGATAGGCGTGCCTGCCGAACACGTAACCACCATCGAGCACGAAATGACTTTGCCAAATGGCAAAGGCGATCCGATGCGCGAATGGGACGGTCAACGGTTTGTCCATCACCTGAAAGACGGAGCTATTTGGCAGCCGTTCCGCATTCCCGGGTTTACCGCACGCGATACAGGTATCTGCGATGGCACCAGAGGCGTTGCCGGTATTCAAGTTGTGCGCGTCGACGGGCAAACCCCACCGCCCAGCAAACACGACGCTGACATCCATTTCACCTTTGTGATGGAGGGATCGATGACCCTGACTGCCGAAGGCCAAGATCCCCGTGATCTGCTGCCCGGCGACGCCTTCGTCATCCCGCCGGGAATGGTGGCGCAGTATATGCAGTGCTCTGACGATCTTGAACTGCTCGAAGTAGCATTGCGCGGCGATTTCGCCACCACCCTTCTGAATTAGGGTGCAGATTTAGAGCCAAAACACCTGCGGGCTTATGCCGTTTGCTAAAAGCGGCACGTCCGACAACGACTGCCCGTCACCTCGCACCTGGTGCATGTCACAGCCCATCGACGCCCCAAAGCGTTTCAGATCATCCTCAGGCGCCGCTTTGTCCAACGCATGCCATGGTTCCGCATTGTCGATCATTCCGTGTCTAAGCAAAGTCTGCGCCATCGCGGCATAATCGACCTCGGCCGACATCAGCAGGGCTGCACGACGCACACCAGCGGGAGCCCAATAAGACACACAGTGGTCCAACGGAATACCGGTGCCTGCTTGAAACCAACGTGTCTGTTCCAGCATATATTTATACTCAACAGATTTGCGGCGTTTTATG
>JAPKCR010000455.1 GCA_026421135.1 Sulfitobacter sp.
CGATCCGATCCGGCAAGCCGCTGCAATTCGCCCGCGAGTTGGCTACGCAACCCGAGCATGGTATTGCGGATATCCTCAAGCTCGGCCATCCAGTCGGCGCGCAGGGCATCGTCGTTCAGGATCATTGTCACAATCCGCGCACCATGATCCGGAGGGAAGCTGAAGTTCTGACGGTTCAGGAAGGCCAGCGTGCCTTGGTTCAGTTTCTGCGCAGATGCGTCCGAGGAGACCGCCATCAATATGCCGGTGCGTTCGCGGTAGATGCCAAAGTTCTTGGAACAGCTGGCTGCGATCAGGCATTCTGGAACTGCGGCTGCAACCTTCCGGGTTGCTGCGGCGTCTGCGTCCAGACCATCGCCGAACCCTTGGTACGCGATGTCGATCATCGGGGTTGCGCCTGTTTCTTGCAGAACTTTGATTACGGCATCCCACTGGGTGGCATTCAGGTTTGCGCCTGTGGGGTTGTGGCAGCAGCCGTGCAGCAGGATCACGTCACCCTTTTTAGCGTTTTTGATGTCGGCCAACATGCCGTCGAAATCAACACCACGAGTTTCTTCATCGAAATAGCGGTACGGCACCACGGTCATATCGAGGTATTTCAGGATCGACAGGTGGTTGGGCCAAGTCGGGTCCGACACAAAGACGCGCGCATCAGGGCGTGCCATCTGGATCAGCTCAAACGCCTGACGAATGGCACCGGTGCCTCCGGGGGTCGCTGCGGCAGCAACATTGGCGCGCGGCACTGCGTCGCCTAGCACTAACTTGATCATCGCATCGCCAAAGGCGGGATCGCCAGCCAAGCCGGTGTAGCTTTTGCTGTCTTGCGCTTCCCAAATCAGGTGTTCGGCGGATTTCACAGCGCGCATAACAGGGGTCAGCCCCGTCGCATCCTTGTAGACGCCCACGCCAAGGTCGATCTTGGTATCGCGGGGGTCGTCCTTGTACATCTGCATCAAGGCAAGGATTTTATCGGCGGGTTGCGCCTGCAGGTTTTCGAACATTATGCGTCTCCGGTCGCAACGGGCACAGTGGGGAACATCCCCCATTCGGCCCAAGATCCATCGTAAAGGGACCAGCTTTTGTGGCCCATCCGTTCCAAGGCAAGAGCGAGGATCGCCGCCGTGATGCCCGAGCCGCAGCTGGTGATCACGGGGCGGGACAGGTCAACGCCGGCGGCCTGAAAGGCGGCTTTTAAGCCGTCCACGGATTTGATTGTTTTGTCGGCATTCAGCAACTCGGTATAGGGCACGCTGAGAGAGCCGGGGATGTGCCCCGCGCGCAGTCCTTCGCGGGGTTCCGGATCGTCGCCGCGGAACCGGCCCGCTGAACGGGCATCAATGATTTGCGGATCCTTAAGCTTGGACGCTTGGGCCACTTGGGTGACATCGCGAACAAGATGGTTTTGAAAGCGCACTGTCATATGGCGGTCGCGCGGGATAGGGGGCATGTCTTCGGTCTTGTGACCTTCGGCGACCCACTTGGGCATGCCGCCGTCCAGCACTGCAACATTGTCCTGACCCATTAGTTTGAACAGCCACCAGACACGGGCGGCAGACATCAGGCCCGCCCCATCGTAAACCACAACCTGATGACCGTCTCCTATGCCCATAGCACGCATGCGGGACATAAATTTCTCGGCCGGAGGGGCCATATGGGGCAAATCTGACCGCGCATCCGAAATTTCGTCTATATCAAAGAAGCGAGCGCCGGGAATGTGGGCTTCGTCGTATTCCGCTTTGGCGTCACGGCCCATGTCGGGCAAATACCATGACGCATCAAGCAGGCGCAGGTCTGGATCTTTGAGATGTTGCGCCAGCCAATCGGTTGAAACAAGCGTTTTAGGATCGTCGGACATGGGTCAGCCCCCTTTGAGAACAGGTTTTTCTATGCCTACTCTTGCTGGCGAGGGCAGGCAAGGGTTTGGCGGGTTTATGGCTCTGCAAAAGGGTCTGTTTGCAGCAGACTGGGCCGATCTGCGACGCTGTGCCACCACCGCTGCAGGTTCGGGAACGCCTTAAGCATCGCCGCGCCCTGTGTTGCCATCGTGAAATAGGCAATCATCGGCGCAAGGTGCAGATCGGCCAAGGTGACATCTGTGCCATTCAACTGAAGCCCTTCGGCAGCAACCGCATCAAGGCTTTGCAACACGGGTCCTGCATTCTGCAGCCCCTCGGCCAAGGCACGCGCGTCTACGACTTCGTTCATCATCGGCGCAAACACGGCGTTCGAAAAAACCTGTCGCACCAACGGCACGTAGCCGTAGAAATCGGTGATCGCGATTACTTGGGCCATTCTTGCCACCTGATGCGGTGCGGTGGGGACCAAGGGAAGCCCGGGGCCGATTGCATCAAGATACCGCAAAATCGCGCTGGTTTCGGTAAGGGTGAAATCATCATGTCGCAAAACAGGCACCCGCCGGAAGGGGGTGTGTTCAAGCAACATGGTGTCTGGGGTGGCGGCAAACGGGTTGCGCTCGTGATAGGTTGCCTCGAGCCCCATTTCGATCAGGGCGGCGCGCACGATGCGGGTGTAAACGCTGTAGCGGTATCCAATGAGTTCCAGGCCGTCAGCCATGGTCTTTCAACAGACGCTGCTTTTGGCGCGACCAATCGCGCTTGGCCTCTGTCTCACGTTTGTCATGCAGCTTTTTGCCCTTGGCGATGCCGATCTTGAGTTTGGCCATTCCACGGTGATTGAAATACATCACCATCGGCACAAGCGTCATCCCTTTGCGCTGCGTTTCGTTCCACAAAGTCGACAGCTGTTTTTTGGAGACGAGCAATTTGCGGCGGCGGCGTTCGTCGTGGCCGAACGTCTTGGCCTGGCTGTAGGGCGCGATGTAGGAATTCACCAACCACAGTTCGCCATCCTCGACCGCGGCATAGCTCTCTGCGATGTTGGCCCCGCCGTTGCGCAAGGATTTCACCTCGGACCCTTCAAGGATAATGCCGCATTCGACATCATCATCGATCGCGTAATCAAACCGCGCGCGGCGGTTTTCTGCGATGACTTTATAGTTGGGGTCGGACTTGGAAGACGATTTTACCTGTGACATGTCGTTGATGTAGGGCGCACAGGCCGCGCGTGCAAGATCGACGCTAAATCCTTTGGGATTGTGCACGAAATTCACGGCGCTGTTTCCAGTCCGAGAACGTAATTTCACAAAAAAGCCAGATTTCGTCCTTATTTCACTGGCGTTAACCAAGGGGATCT
>JAPKCR010000456.1 GCA_026421135.1 Sulfitobacter sp.
CACCTTTGCCGCACAAAGCATCGATCCCAAGCTGTTCACCACGTTGTTTCACGTCGGTTGATCTGACACCGCCATAGTCGCTAGAATTGCAACGCTGCACAAATCTTGTGCGGCGTTTTTCCAGAAATAGGCATTCTCTAGGACCGTTCAGGCAATCATTGCAACGAGCGCCAATTCCGCTCGTTTGCGAAAAATCGAGACATTGAATGCGAAATCCGACACCGAACTGGCAAAATTGGGCATCAAACGCGAAGACATCGTACACCACGAATTTCGCGATCTATATTATATCAAAGCTAGCCTAACGGCACAGAAAATGCGGCCTCGCTGACATCAGCGCGGGCCGTTTTCGTTTTCCGGGTGCCTGATCCTTGACTCCGCCGCTTTGCCACGCCAACGCTGCCGTCATGTTGGATATGCGACCAGTTGGATATGTGATCGGCCTTTTGGTGGCTGTGCTTGGCATCACGATGATTGCGCCAATGCTGGTCGATATTGCAGAAGGGCGCGGGCATTGGCCCGTTTTCGTCGAGGCCGGGTTAATCACCATTCTGGGTGGCAGCTTGATTGCGTTGGCCAGCGCCAATGGCGTGAAAGAGGGCCTTACGATCCAGCAAACATTCTTGCTGACCACTGGCGTCTGGGTGATGCTGCCGCTGTTCGGGGCCTTGCCCTTTATGCTGGGCGCAACCGAAGCACGTCTGGTCGATGCGGTGTTCGAGGCCATGTCGGGGTTGACCACCACGGGATCAACGGTTTTCACAGGTCTGGATGATCTGCCCAAAGGGTTGTTGCTTTGGCGCGGTATCCTGCAATGGCTGGGCGGCATCGGTATCATTGTTGTCGCGATGGTGTTCCTGCCCGAACTGCGGGTCGGCGGCATGCAGATTTTCAAATCCGAAGCCTTTGACACCTTTGGCAAAATCCTGCCCCGCGCTGGTCAGATCGCCACCCAGATATCGGTGATCTACTTATGGCTTACATTTGCCTGTACCCTGACATATTCGGCTCTGGGGATGAACCTGTTTGACGCGACGGTTCACGCGTTGACCACGGTATCGACAGGGGGATTCTCGAATTATGACGCGTCTTTTGGTACGTTTTCGGGCTCATCCGAATATGCGGCGTCCTTCTTTATGATCCTCGCGGCGCTGCCATTTGTACGCTACGTGCAACTGTTGAACGGGCACCCGATGGCGCTGCACCGCGATCCACAGGTGCGCGGGTTCCTTTTTGTCGTCTTTGTCTTGGTCATCTTGATCTTCATTTCGATCCAGGGGCTGTTTCCGCAGCATTGGGAGCAATCCCTTCGCGAGGCTTTGTTCAACATCACTTCGATCATTTCCGGAACCGGCTATGCATCGGTCGACTATATGCAATGGGGGTCATTTCCCATTGCCCTGTTCTTTTTCACCGGCCTGATTGGTGGCTGCGCGGGGTCAACGGCCTGCTCGATCAAGATCTTCCGGTATCAGCTATTGTTCGCCTCAATCCGGGCGCAGTTGCAACGGATCAGATCGCCCCACGGCATCTTTACGCCGCGGTATGACGGACGCCCCATTAGCAGCGATGTCATGATATCGGTCATGTCATTTTTCATGTTTTTCACCCTGACACTGGGCCTGGTTGCTGTCGCACTCAGTATGACTGGGTTGGATTTTGTAACATCCGTTTCCGGGGCAGGGGCCGCCCTTGGCAATATCGGGCCGGGTCTGGGCGATATCATCGGGCCGGCGGGCAATTTCAGCACGCTGAATGATACAGCCAAATGGATACTGACCGCTGCAATGCTAATTGGGCGGCTGGAACTGATGGCAGTTTATGTCATCCTCACTTTTAAATTCTGGAGAGCCTAATGGCCAAGCATATGATCCAACAGACCCGCCCGTTGGGCGCGCAAATATCCCATATGTTGAAGGATCGCGGAGTCGAGGTGATTTTTGGCATTCCCGGTGTCCACAATCAGGAAATGTACCGCGGGATTGAAGAGGCAGGTCTGACACATGTGCTGGCGCGGCATGAGCAAGGTGCCGGATTCATGGCCGACGGATATGCGCGGGCCACAGGCAAGCCCGGCGTTGCTTATGTGATCACCGGGCCGGGTCTGTGCAATATCATGACCCCCATGGGCCAAGCCTATAGCGATTCTGTGCCGCTGCTGGTGCTGTCGTCTTGTTTGGATGAAACAGCGGCCCAAAAAGGGCAGTTGCATCAGATGAAGGACCAGCAAGCTGCCGCAGCAACTGTCTGCGATTGGTCCGAGGAAGCCCGCACCGCAGAGGCTGCCTATACCCTGATTGACCGTGCGCTGGTCGAGTTCACACTGCAGCGGCCACGGTCGAAGCATATTCAGGTGCCGATCGGGGTGCTTGAGGCCGGGGCGCAGTCACACCCGGCAGCAGTCGAGGCGGTGGCACGGCCCAGAGGGCCAAGCGCCGAGGACATTGCGCAGGTACATGCGTTGTTACTGGCATCCAAACGGCCACTGTTCGTCTTTGGCGGCGGGGCGAAAGATGCCGGTGATATCAACACCCTGTTGCACCGCACAGGGGCCGCATCCTTCACGACATATGCTGGTCGTGGCGTGGTGGCCCCTGATGCGCCCTTGCACTTTGGGTCTGCCCTGGCGCGCCCTGGCAGCGCCGAGGTTATTGCAGGCGCTGATCTGGTAATCGCGGTCGGCACGGAACTGGCCGAGGTCGACATCTGGCGCGCGCATTTGGGCCACACTGCCCAGTTCGTACGGGTCGATATTGACCCGACGGTGCTGACCGATCTGCAAGGGGCGAAAGTTCAAGTACATGGCGATGCAGCTGCGTTTGTGACGGCTTTGTGCGACATGGAACTAGGGCAGCCCCGCACAGGCTGGACCCCGCAGGAGGTCGCATCGGCCCGTACCCGCTGGCGGTCAGAGATAGAGGCAGAGCGTCCGGGATTGTTGCCTGTCATTGACGCACTCCAATCTGCGGTACCCAACGGTGCGATGATCTATTCCGACATGACCCAGTTCGCCTATGCCGCCAAGGAGGTCTGGGACATGGACGCGCCCGGGCATTGGCATCATCCCTATGGTTTCGGCACGCTAGGCTATGCAACCCCTGCGGCAATCGGCGGTGCTATCGGTCGGCCCGGATTGCCCACGATGGCAATTATCGGTGATTATGGGTTTCATTACACGGTTCAGGAATTGGG
>JAPKCR010000457.1 GCA_026421135.1 Sulfitobacter sp.
TCATCGCCAGCGCATCCATCCGTTCGCCGCGCACAGCGGGCATCAGATAGCGGTCGATCTGTTCGCCTTCACAGGCCATCAAAATATTCTGCGGCCGACCGAAAAAGTGGTTCAACGCCATGGAACCGCGCCCTAGTTCGCGTTCAACCAACGCGAATTCCAGATGGTTCAGCCCAGCGCACCCTACGCTTTCGGGGAAGTTGCAGGCGTAAAAGCCCAGATCAATCGTCTTGCGCTTGATCTCGTCAGCGATCTCTTGTGGGACTTCACCGGTTTGTTCGACAAGCGTCTCGTGAGGATAAATCTCTTTCTCGACAAAGCTGCGCACTGTGTCGGCGATCATCAGGTTTTCTTCGGATAGGCCGTAATTCATGTGTAATTTCCCAACATGCCGATGTTAATGCGCATAGTTTGATCCTTCGTCATCCAGTATCGCCTTTAGCTCTGCCAGATGGCGTGCGTCTTGTTCGGGGTAGTTTTCCAGCTCTTGCGCAGTTTTTTCGGCGATGTCGTCAGGAATACGGCGCAATGGCATGCCAGTTTGCAAGGCGCGAATATATGTCTCGGCGGCACGTTCGAAGTAGAACAGGCGGTTAAAGGTGTCCGCCACGGTATCACCGATCACCAGCACGCCATGACTGCCCATGACCATTACCTTTTGCTTGGGGTCGGTCAGCAGGGCCGCACAGCGGGCACCTTCATCCTCGAACGCCAACCCGCCGTAATCTTCGTCAATCACAACGCGGTTGAAAAAAGTGCAGCAGTTTTGATCGATCGGTGGCAAGCGGCTGTCCTGCAAGGTTGCCAGCACTGTCGCGTGGATCGAATGTACATGCATGACGCAGCGGGCGTGGGCACAGGCGCGGTGTACCCCACCATGCAAACCCCAAGCAGTGGGGTCAGGCGCGTCAGGCCCATTCAGCGTTTCAGGGTTGTTCGCATCCACCTCGATCAAATCGCTGGCTTTCACCCTGCTGAAATGAACTTGGTTCGGGTTCATCAAGAACTTCGTACCATCGTCATTCACGGCAAGGCTAAAGTGGTTCGCGACCCCTTCGTGCATGTTCAACCTTGCGGTCCAACGGAAAGCAGCGGCCATGTCAACACGTTCCTGCCAATGGTCCATGTTTTGACGGATTTGCGTCACGGTCATCTTCGTCTCCCTGTTTTTGCGCAAGTGATCGGCATTCCTTGCGTCGCATAACCTTGAACCTCGTGCAATCTTCGTGTCAACGTCAGCCATGACACATGTTCCCTTCCCTTCTTGGCCCGATGTGGCTGCACAATTGGTATCGGTCGCTGCAGGGCGCGCGGCGGCGGATATGATTATCACTGGCGGCACGTGGGTTAATGTCCACACCCGCGAAGTGCTACCCGATCATGACATTGCCATTGTCGCGGGCCGCATTGCATTTGTGGGCCCCGATGCGCAGCATTGTAAGGGTGACGACACGCAGGTGATCGACGCCAAAGGCCGCTATATGATCCCCGGCTTGTGCGACGGACATATGCACATTGAGAGCGGTATGCTGACGCCTGCGGAATTTGCCCGCGCCGTGATCCCACATGGTACCACGTCGATGTTTACCGACCCACATGAGATCGCCAATGTTTTGGGCCTCGAAGGCGTGCGGATGATGCATGACGAGGCGCTTTTGCAACCGATCAATATTTTCACGCAGATGCCTTCTTGTGCGCCTTCTGCGCCGGGAATGGAGACGACAGGTTTCGAGATCACCGCCGAGGATGTCGCCGAGGCGATGGAATGGCCCGGCATCATTGGCTTGGGCGAGATGATGAATTTTCCCGGAGTGACGAACGGCGACGAAAAGATGCTTGCCGAAATCGCCGCAACCCAGCGTGCAGGAAAAACCGTGGGCGGGCATTATGCCTCGCCTGATCTTGGGCCTGCATTTGCGGCTTATGTCGCTGGCGGACCTGCAGACGATCACGAAGGCACGTGCGAAGCCGATGCAATTGCGCGAATGCGCCAAGGGATGCGGTCGATGATCCGGCTGGGGTCGGCGTGGTATGATGTGGAGACGCAGATTACGGCGATCACCGAAAAAGGGCTAGATTCGCGTAATATGATCCTGTGCACTGATGATTGCCATTCAGGCACGTTGGTCAATGACGGGCACATGAACCGCGTCGTACGCCACGCGATTGATTGCGGCTGTGACCCATTAGCGGCCTTGCAAATGGCCACGATCAATACGGCCACCCATTTCGGGCTAGAGCGCGAGATTGGATCGCTGACCCCCGGGCGGCGGGCCGATGTGATTTTGACCTCTGATCTAAAGACCCTCCCAATCGAGACTGTGATCGCCCGCGGTCAGATCGTGGCGCAGGCTGGTGAATGTGTCGTTGACTGCCCTCATTTCGACTGGCCCGAAAAGGCACGGCAAACCGTTCATATGGGCAAAACGTTGGAGGCGGCCGATTTTCAGATCGACGCCCCCAAGGGTGCAAATGCGGTCACTGCCAATGTCATCGGTGTTGTCGAAAATCAGGCCCCGACCCGAGCACTGAAGTTTGAGCTGCCTGTCACCGACGGGCGCGTCCAAACCACAGGCGAGGTTTGCCAAATTGCGCTGGTGGAACGGCACCGTGCGACGGGCACTGTGGTAAATGCTTTTGTCTCGGGCTTTGGCTATAACGGCCCTATGGCCATGGCATCGACTGTGGCCCATGACAGCCATCACATGATTGTTGTCGGCACCGATGCCAATCACATGGCAATGGCCGCGAACCGACTGGGCGAGGTCGGTGGTGGTATCACGATCTTTAAAGACGGAGAGGAACTGGCGTTGGTCGAACTGCCCATCGCAGGACTGATGTCCGACAGCCCCGCATCTGAAGTGGCCAAGAAAACCGAAGCCATGATGCAAGCCATGCGGGACTGCGGTTGCACCCTAAACAACGCCTATATGCAGCATTCGTTGTTGGCGTTGGTCGTGATCCCCGAATTGCGCATCTCGGACCTTGGCCTTGTCGATGTCCGTAGTTTTAAATTTATCCCATTATTCGAGCCAACATCATGACCCGCATTCTAAGCCCAGACAGCCCGCCCGCCGAGAAGTTCACCGATGCGACGAAAGCTGTCGAGCGTCTGATCGCGTTATACAGTCAGGCCACCGGTTTCTTGACCGAGCATTTTCAGAAAGCCATGGATGACGCACCGCCTGCA
>JAPKCR010000458.1 GCA_026421135.1 Sulfitobacter sp.
CCGAAGCCGCCATCACCACGCGCAAAGGTCGACATCGTAACCCGCGCCAACGTCTCATTGCTGGCCGCGTCAATGATATCGCGGCTGATATATAGCACCGCGCCCTTGCCTGCGCCCTTGTCAGAAATCTGATCAATTCGGGTGCGCCCGATCACCTTACCCTCGACAGGCAGGGGCCTGAACACATCCAACCATTGTTCACCGTGCAGGACTTTTTTCCAATCGACCCCTGTGCGCGGGTCGCTCAGCCAGAAACCGGGATATCCCAGAATGACGGCCATGCTTGGCGCGGCCAGCAGTCCGTCTTCATAGACATAGGCCAGTTCATCTTCATCGTTCGGGTCCTCTCCGAACCCCAGTCCAAGCGCATAAAGCATTGTGTCGCGTTTGGTATAACTGTGTTCCAGATCTTCGAATTCCCAAGAATTCAGTGCATCAATATCCAAAGGCATGTCCGGATCTCCCTATCAAAATCAGACGGTGCTGGCCGCACCCAGAATGGCCGTGACTTGGCTAGACAATACCCCACCATTGCCATGCGCCAGCGCCAGTTCCACGTTATCCTGCTGCAACCCCGGCGCATCACCTCTGATCTGGCGCGCGGCCTCGATCACCGTGAAGATGCCGTACATGCCGGGGTGCACGCATGACAGCCCGCCGCCATTTGTGTTGACTGGCAACGCCCCGCCCGGCGCAATGCGGCCATCAGCGACAAATCCGCCGCCTTCGCCCTTGGCGCAGAACCCGAGATCTTCGAGGAACAGGATGGTGTTGATGGTAAACGCGTCATACAGCTCGACCACGTCGATGTCGCCCGGCGTCATCCCGGCCATCGCAAAGGCACGTTTGCCGGAATCGCGCGCCGCCGTCACGGTGAAATCCTGCATTTGCGAGATCTGGCGGTGGCTGCTGGCCGCCGCAGACCCCAGAACATAGACTGGTGCCTTGGGAAAATCCCGCGCCCGATCGGCCCGCACCATCACGATTGCACCACCGCCATCGGTTACCAGGCAACAATCGCGCGTGGTCAGCGGATCGCCCACCATACGCGCACCCAGTACATCTTCGCGGGTCAACGCGCCGCGCTCAAAGGCTTCGGGATTGTGCCGGGCCCAGGCGCGTGCCGCGACGGCCACGTCGGCCAGTTGTTCGCGTGTCGTGCCATATTCATACATATGCCGCGCCGCAGCCATCGCATATGCCGAGATCGGATAGCGCGGGTTATACAGCCCTTCGTAGGGCGGCAGCTTTGACGCGGTCACAAGCCGCCCTGACGCCGTACGCTGATTGGATCCGTAACAGATCAGCGCCACATCACAAAGCCCAGCCTGCAACGCCAGTGTCGCCGAGGTCAGATAGTTCACAAACGACGAACCGCCCGTCATCGTGCCATCGACATAGCGCGGCTGAATCCCCAGATATTCGGCCGCCATGAGGACCGGCATGGCATCTTCCATCATGGTGCAGAACAGACCATCGACATCGCTCAGCTTCAGTCCGGCATCGTCCAGCGCCGCGAGTGCTGATTGCGCCATAATGTCATAGGCCGAAAACCCCGGTGCCTCGCCGAAACCTGCATGCCCCACGCCGACGATCGCGGATTTTCCGCGCAATTGATCAACCATGGTTCAGCCCTCCACCGGCTTACACAGCACGGCAGGAACACCGTCAATTTCACCGACAAAGGCCGTGACCGGTAACCCGATCGTCACCTCGGCAGGAGAGATTTCATCGACCCGGCTCATCATCCGCACCCCCTCAGCCAGTTCAACCATGCAAACGTTATAGTCACCCCCACGCTCAGGCTTTCGCCGCACGGTGGTCGTGGTGTGAACGATACCGCCGCAGGATGCCGGGTGCCATGTCAAGGATCGCCCTTTGCAATGTGGGCACAAAACGCGCGGGAAAAAAATGAACTTTTGGCAACCATTACATTGCTGCAAGTTGATCTGGCCCTTTGCCAATCCGTCCCGGAAGGTTTTATCCGGCCCCTGGCTTTCCGGCATTTCGACTGCTCCTTCAATAGATCGAATCTAAGTTGCTTACAATTCTAACACCTGTTAGATTTAATGCAACTCTCCACCTCAATAAAAGCGGGTTCTAACCATGAGCATCAGTAAAGACGGCATGCTTGCAGGCGTCAGGGTCATCGACATGACGTCGGTTGTATTCGGCCCCCTTGCCACGCAAATGCTTGGTGATCTGGGTGCCGATGTCATCAAGGTCGAAAGCCCCGAAGGCGACATGCTGCGTCAGGTGCAACCTGCCCGGACGCCTGGTATGGGTGCGGCATTTCTGGGCACAAATCGCAACAAGCGCAGCATTACCCTTGATCTGAAAACCCAAAAGGACCGCACCGCTTTGCTTGACCTGCTGGATGATGCGGATGTATTTGTATCCAGCGTCCGCCCCGCTGCGCTGGCGCGGTTGTCCCTTTCCCCCGAGACCCTGCGCAAACGCAATCCCAAGCTGATTACCGTGGCCGCAGTCGGGTTCGGCTCGGACGGGCCGTATCGCAACAAGCCCGCCTATGACGACAGCGTCCAGTCTGTCTCCGGCATGGCCGGACTGGCCACGATGTGTAACCCCGACAGCCCACCTGCCTATGCTCCCACGATTATCGCCGACAAGCTTGGCGGGGTCACTGCTGCCTATGCGATCATGGCCGCGCTGTATCACCGCGAACGGACCGGGCAGGCCCAACATGTCGAGGTTCCGATGTTCGAAACACTGGCCTCCTTCCTACTGGTCGAACATATGGCCGAGGCAACATTTGAATCCGAACCGCAAAGCTTCGGATACCAACGGATGCTGGTCCCGCATCGGCGCCCAGTAAAGACCGCAGATGGCTATATCACCATCCTGCCCTACTCGAATGCGCAATGGGCACGGTTTTTCAAAGCCGTGGGGCGCGACGACATGCTTAATCATCCATGGGTCACCAATATGGACGAACGCAGCCGGAATATCGGAGGGATCTATGACATGGTGGCGCAAATAGCGACGACACGCACCACCGCCCAGTGGATTGAACTGACCGAACAAGCCGACATTCCGGCCATGCCCGTGCGCTTGCTGTCAGATCTGCCGCAAGACCCCCATCTGGCCGCGACAGGATTTTTCCAAACCATCGACCATCCCACTGAAGGGGCCGTCTGGACCACCAAACCGCCCATCAAATTCTCTG
>JAPKCR010000459.1 GCA_026421135.1 Sulfitobacter sp.
GAATAAGTCTTACCGCTTTGACAGACTGAATTTGGAAAGGGCCATCCGGTTGGGTGGCCCTTTTGCTATTCTGCAGTGGCGAAATTTTCCAAAGAATTTCGGGCCGAAAAATTGAATTTTTCGATTACCCGTTGCGCAGGCCGGTTTTCTCCAGCATGCCGCGCCGCTTGGCTTCGTAGTAATACCCGCGCGAGTACCATTTAATGGCGGTCGCGTGATCGCCGTCTGCCAACAGCCATGCGCCGCGCAGATACTTGACCCCATATTTCAGATTTACATCAGGGTTCAGCAGATCGCCCGAGCTGCCCTGAAACCCCATGCCGCGCGCTGTGGCAGGCAGGATCTGTAGCAGTCCGTAGTAGGGCCCATTGCGCGCCTCTGGGCGGTGGGTGCTTTCCCTGATGGCCAGGCGGTGCACCAGTGGGCGGGGGACGTCATAGAAGTCGGACCATTTGTTGATAAGGCTACGCAGTTCCGGTGTCTCGTTTGGATAGAGCTGCATTCTGGGGATAGGAGCGGGTGCGGGTTCTGGGCTGGGTAAAGGCGTGCTGGCACAAGCAGAAAGGCCAGTGCTGCAAAACAGCATTTGGCACAACAGGCGGCGTGATATGTGTGACATATGAAAACTCTAGTTTTTGCTTCGTGAACCCTACATCGGTTGACGTGCCCGGCAACCTTGGCGGTTTTCTATGGGCAGATGGTCGCCTAAATCGCCGATGAATGAGCGTAGAAGCGCAAATCGGCAGCCCCCAAGGTGCAAATTTTTGTCGACACTTACATCATATTGAAAGTCAGCCGGATCTTTTTGCGGAATCAAAAAAGATTTACGGCTGAATAGGGACAAAGGAATAGTCCAGATTGCGATCACTACCGTTGGAAAAGCGGTTCATGCGCAGGGACCGGACAGTCGCCCAAATGAAAACGCCGCCCCCGGCAATGCAGGGACGGCGTTAAATTTACTAAGGCAATTAAAGACTTAGGCTTTCGCTTCGTCGTCTTCCTGCGCTTCAACAGCTTCGGCCAGATCTTCGTCATCATTCGCGGCAGAGCCGATATCGTCGAACAATTCAGAGATTTCGAACTCGGCTGCGGCTTCTTCTTCCGCGGCCAGTTCCTGGATCGACTTGCCTGCGGCCTGAAGTTCGGCCTCTTCAGCGGAACGTGCAACGTTCAACTGAATGGTGGCTTCGACTTCGGGGTGCAGAACGACTGTTACGTCGTGCAGGCCCAGATCTTTGATCGGGTTACGCAGAACAACCTGCTTGCGGTCGACTGTGAAGCCTTCGGCTGTGGCGACTTCGGCTGCGTCACGTGTTGAGACGGAACCGTACAAAGCACCCGAATCGGAAGCGGAACGAATAACGACGAACTGCTGACCGTTCAGCTTGTCCGACATTGCTTCTGCTTCTTTTTTGGTCTCGAGGTTTTGTGCCTCAAGCTGTGCTTTCTGACCTTCAAAGGCTTCGATGTTGGCTTTAGAAGCCGACAGCGCTTTGCCTTGTGGCAGCAGATAGTTGCGTGCGTAGCCTGGCTTTACGTCCACGACTTCGCCCATTTGGCCAAGCTTGGCCACACGTTCTAGAAGGATAACTTGCATGTGCTTTCTCCTTACTTAACGGCGTAGGGCAGCAAGGCGAGGAAGCGGGCGCGTTTGATGGCACGGGCCAATTCACGCTGCTTTTTCGCAGAAACTGCTGTGATGCGGGATGGAACGATTTTGCCGCGCTCAGAGATGTAGCGCTGCAGAAGACGTGTGTCTTTGTAATCGATTGCCGGTGCGTTGTCGCCCGAGAAGGGGCAGACTTTACGACGGCGGAAAAATGGTTTTGCGGCCATGGTTTATGTCCTTTCTTTCAAGCTGATGATCAACGGCGCTCGCGGCGTTCGCCGCGCTCGGGACGCTCGTCACGTTTCTGCATCTGGACCGATGGCAATTCTTTATGCTCATCAACCTTGATGGTCAGAACGCGCATGACGTCGTCATGCAGGCGCATCAAACGCTCCATTTCCTGAATTGCGGGTGCAGGTGCATCCGAACGCAGAAAGGCGTAGTGGCCCTTGCGGTTTTTGTTGATCTTGTAGGCCATCGTTTTGACGCCCCAGTATTCGCTGTCGACGAGCTTGCCGTCGTTGTCAGCCAAAACTGTGCCAAAATGTTCGATAAGGCCTTCTGCTTGCGTGTTGGACAGGTCCTGACGCGCAATCATAACATGCTCATAAAGCGGCATGTGCACTCCAATTTATATCAAGGCGCATTTCATAGGCGAGGCATTTGCGTTTTGCGGCCTCACCACGAGAGTCTGCGCGGTTCAAAAGATGTTGCAAAACGAAGGGTCGATATACACGGTTTCGCGTGCAGGGCAAGGGGCAATGCCGCCCTCGGATCAGGGCAGCCGCAGTCTGAATGTGCAATTGTCCGTCGCGTGACACATCCCCGTCTTTTTACTGCCTTAATTTGACGTAAAAACTTCTTGTAACGCAACGCCGCACATCAGAGGTGGCGATCGACACCGGAAGGGTAAAATATGTCAGTAACATCCGATTTCATGGGCGAAAGCACAGACTACAGCACCACAGCCAGCGCGATAGCAGGGGCGATTACAATTGCGCGCATAATGCAGCGGATTGTTGGTGTGGCGTTGATTGTCGCGGCTTCGGGACTTTGGTTGGCACCCGGCGCGGATTTCAGCAGTGACGTTATGCTGATGAAGATGGGCCTATCGGCATTTGTACTGATTTTAGGTTTCTGGCTTGTCTTCTCAGTCGGCTCCAAGGCGCAAACAGAAGTTGAATTGGATGTTATGCGGTCTGAACTGCGGATTTTGCGGCCCGGTCCTATGGGTGCGATGCTGGTAGTATACAGTCGCGCGCTTTCAGATCTTGGGCGGGTTCAGAAGTCAAAGAAGGGCCTGAAATTCTGGGACGAACAAGGCGCGGTCGTGGCAGATGTGCATGTTAGCAATCAGAAAACTATGGATGTTCTGGTGTCGGGGCTGCGCGATGCGGGGCAGGCAGTTTAGTCCGCCTTTGATTTATCCAAGACAGATTTAATGAACACTGGTTTTGCGCCAGTGTTCATTCTTGCGCAGACAGTGTTTGCACTTGCTGGGTTGTTTAAATGGCAATTTGCGCCATTTGTATTCCACACAACAGTCCAACCGGAGTAATCAAATGACTTTCAAAT
>JAPKCR010000460.1 GCA_026421135.1 Sulfitobacter sp.
ACGGCTGAAGCGATTGCAGACATCACGTCCAGCGGCGAGACTTTACGGGCCAACCATTTGAAGATTTTGTCTGATGGGCTAATCCTGAAATCGCAAGCGACGCTTTGGCGCAGCCGCACCGCTGATATGGATGATGAAGAACGCCGTACACTAGCTGTTTTGCTGAAACAACTAACTTAGTCCAAAGGCCGCGCTGCCGCGCGATTACAATCCTTATTGTGCCTCCGGCGGGAGTTTTCGGGGGCAAAATGAACCATAAAGGTCGACGGCTGTTTCCATTTTGCAGAGTAAACACAAACCCTAAGCTCGTAGCGTTCGGAGTCGTCGAAGTCTATAGCACACCAATTTCGGCTAAGGCGCGGTTCAATTCGACAGGAAGCGGTTCTTCATCTCTGCGGCCCTTTGGCAAATCAGCGGGTGCATCTTCGGGGCTTAGATAGCGCCAGCCTTGAAAGGGGCGTTTGAGGCTGCTTTGGACGCGGATGAGCGTTGGATCCATCACAATCGCACAACGGCGAATGCCATCTTGTCCGATTTGTTCGTCCAATCGAATGATTTTCTGCCGACATTGAATGACACCTTTAACGACCCAGAAAATAGAGCCGCCATTCATCAATTCGGCCTCGCGTTTCGGCCACATGCGGGTGACGTGACGGGGCAGGCCTTCTGTCGTCTGCGCACGCTTTGTCTGCTGCCATGCAGCCAGATCGTCAATATTCTCGGTGCCTACTGACAATTTTAAGATGTTTACGCACTTATCCACAGAATCCCTCCGGCTTACCACGACATAAGGTAGCTCATCTGACAGAGCCTTCAAACTGTTGTGCTTCGGCGGTGGTTCGAGGTAAGGTGAAATCCATCCCGAAAAACTCCAAGGAACCGAGTATGTCACGATTCGCCACCCCTATCGCCGAACAAATCTGGGATATGAAGTACAGGTTCAAAGATGCTGATGGCACGCCCAAGGACATCACGGTCGAGGACACCTGGCGGCGAATCGCGCGTGATCTGGCGCAGGTGGAAAAGAAGCCGGACGTTTGGGAAAATACGTTCTTTGAAGCCTTGGAGGATTTCAAGTTTCTTCCCGCAGGGCGCATTACGGCGGGCGCAGGCACCGCGCGTCGCGTGACGTTGTTTAATTGTTTTGTCATGGGCACTGTTCCTGACAGCATGGGCGGTATTTTCGACATGCTCAAAGAGGCGGCGCTGACCATGCAGCAGGGCGGCGGTATCGGCTATGATTTCTCGACCATACGGCCAAAGGGTGCGGATGTACTTGGGGTGTCTGCAGATGCGTCGGGACCGCTGTCCTTTATGGATGTTTGGGATGCGATGTGCCGCACCATCATGTCTGCCGGGTCGCGTCGTGGTGCGATGATGGCGACGATGCGCTGTGACCACCCAGACGTCGAACATTTCATAGCCGCAAAATCCGATCCGGCCCGTTTGCGCATGTTCAACATGTCGGTCTTGATTACCGACCCGTTTATGGACGCAGTCAAGGCAGATGATGCTTGGGATTTGGTCTTTGATGGCAAGGTTTACCGCACCGTTCAGGCGCGTGATCTGTGGAACCGGATCATGAAGGCCACCTACGAATTCGCAGAACCCGGCGTAATTTTCATCGACCGGATCAACAGCGCAAATAACCTGAGTTATTGCGAGACCATTGCGGCAACCAATCCCTGCGGCGAACAGCCTTTGCCGCCTTATGGCGCTTGCCTCTTGGGCTCGATCAATATGGCGCGCATGGTTGCTGACCCCTTTGACGATGCTGCCCATCTGGACGTTGACGCATTGGACAAGCTGGTCGCGACTGCTGTGCGCATGATGGACAACGTTGTCGATGTGTCGAAATTTCCGCTGGACGCGCAAGAGGCCGAGGCCAAAGCCAAACGGCGTATCGGCCTTGGCGTGACAGGATTGGCAGATGCGTTGCTGATGGTCGGGCTGCGCTATGGGTCGGACGAGGCGGCCGTCCAGACCGAGGCTTGGTTGAAGACGATTGCGCGGGCTGCATATCTGGCGTCTGTCGATCTGGCCCGTGAGAAGGGCGCGTTTCCGCTGTTTGATGCGGATGCCTATCTTGCGTCCGGCACAATGCAGCAAATGGACGACGATGTGCGCGATGCCATCAAGGAAAATGGCATTCGCAACGCATTGCTGACGTCTATCGCGCCAACCGGTACGATCAGCCTTTACGCAGGCAACGTCAGCTCAGGGATCGAGCCCGTGTTTGCCTATGCCTATACCCGCAAAGTGCTGCAAAAAGATGGCAGTCGCACGGAGGAAGAGGTTGTCGATTACGCCGTTCAGATGTGGCGCGATCTGAAGGGCGATGCTGAATTGCCGGACTACTTTGTTAATGCGCAGACGTTGGCTCCCTTGGACCATGTCAAAATGCAGGCCGCAGCGCAAAAATGGGTCGACAGCAGCATTTCCAAGACAATCAACTGCCCCGAAGACATCAGTTTTGATGCCTTCAAAGACGTATATATGGCTGCTTGGGATCAAGGCTGCAAAGGCTGTACGACCTATCGCCCGAATGATGTGACCGGGTCGGTTCTGTCCGTTTCCGAAAGCACAAACAGCGCCCCCGGCGAAATTTCAGCGCAGGTCACGGCACAGAACGGAGGCGAAGTTGTTTACATGTCCGAGCCGCTGGACCGTCCTGAAGAACTGGAAGGGTCCACCTACAAGATCAAGTGGCCCGATAGCGAACACGCGCTCTACATCACAATTAATGATGTGGTAATCGGCGGGCATCGCCGCCCGTTCGAGGTCTTTATCAATTCCAAGAATATGGAGCATTTTGCGTGGACCGTCGCGTTGACGCGGATGATCTCGGCGGTGTTCCGTCGGGGCGGAGATGTCTCGTTTGTTGTCGAGGAACTGAAAGCGGTGTTTGACCCAAGAGGCGGTGCATGGATGGGCGGAAAATACATCCCGTCCATGTTGGCCGCGATTGGTGGGGTAATTGAACAGCACCTGATCGCCACCGGATTTATTGCAGGCGAAGGCCAGGGGCTAAAGTCGGACCCGAGCGCCCAAGTGGTCGGCCTGAACACCCCTCGCGGCAAAGCATGCAGCAGCTGCGGGCAATACGATTTGCGCATGGTGGAAGGCTGCATGACTTGCGGCAGCTGCGGTCACAGCAAATGCGGGTGA
>JAPKCR010000461.1 GCA_026421135.1 Sulfitobacter sp.
TCAGCTCCGTCCGTCCCGTCTAGCGCCCCGCATCCGCATCTCTGCGTCTCCGGTAAGGGGCCTTCTAAGGTTTGTTCCAGACGCCTGCAACCCCTTTTTTCGGATTCATCCCTTTTTTCGGTGTCATATGTTTGAAAATGCTTTGTTTGGTAATTTTGTGTGCCGATGAAAGCGTGACTATCGTCTAACCATCGATATACGGACGCGCTCATCCGGGACGCCATTACCAAGGTTGTTGACTCTGACCATGCAGTAAGTGTGGAAACTGAGATGGGTCCGGGCCAGCGCCATATCTATTTGCATATAGAAGACAAAGCCTGCGAAGCCTATCAAGAGACCGAGATCGGAGCGCCGTCAAATGCACATGCTATGTCAAAGACAGTTTCGATAACAATCATTGTCCAAATGAGTAGTAGCCAGATCGGATAAGTCTCAATCGTTCGATGCGAGCTCAACGGTGCTATGTTCTGGCTCTGCTTAGCCAGCCACGTGCATTACAGCGGCTTGGGTATGGTCGCCGCTGATGTTGAGCTTTGGCCCCATTGGCAAGGCGTTGAGCCCAAGGCGATTCATCCAACGCTGGAAAACAGCCGGCACAATGCCAATAACATGCGTGGCCCCATGTTCTGCGGCAGCACGCGCCATCGCTTTAATCAGTTTGGTCTGAATGATCAGTCGGCGCTCGGCAGGTTCGCTTTTGGTTAGGAAAAGCCGTGTCGCTTCCCAGACGTGGGACATCACCGGGGCACGTTCGTAAAGCACATAATCAGGAATATCCGGCAGCATACCAAGTTGAGCATCGCGGAGCATGTAGGAGTAACACCCGCAGCGTGCTGTTGTCGGCAAAAGCCGAACGCCAGCCAAGACGCGGCCATATTCGTGAATCACAACCGAACGGCTTTGGGGGGTGTCGTATTGGTCAAATTCCATGCCATCAGTTTGAGGGAGATTCCAAGCCTTCTGGTCGATAAACACCTGTTTCCGGGCCTTAAGGTTATCTGCATAAAGTTGGCCGTAAAGGTGTTGGTTCGAAATAGAAACTACTGTTTCTTCGATCCTTGAGGCAAAGCCGAAATTCGCCGATATCACCTTATGCGCGTCTGAGTTTTGCTTTGATGAGGCACTAGCCTGAACAGTTTGTGCGTCTTGAGACGTCTTTACTTTATGGAAACCCATCTACTATCGCCTAACACCTTAGTCACAAAAAAGAAAAAGTTAACAAATCGTATACAGCCACGGTTCTGCCATCATAGCAACAAATTTTCCACCCATAGTGGTACGGCGATTAACCTTTTTTAACACATGCCCACACAGGGCTGATGGGACAACCTCGTATGATAAAGTCTAAAAACATCATAGCAGTACCCAGCATCAATCCGTCAGAGCAACGTTCGATTCAAAAACGTTTGCAGGACTATGCGGTGATTGGACAGAAGCTTTTGGTGCAACGGGCTATCATATATCTTTCAGCCGTCGGCCTTGCCGCATTTTACTACGACGCCACAATTGCAGGCTTTTTTCTTGCGGCGATTGCCCTGTGCGAAGCCTATGATACCATCTTGCTGCGACACGTTCTGGCGACCAGCAAGGCCAAGACCCTCAAACCTCGTAAGATGCTCTATCACATCTATGCCATCACAATCGTGAGCGCGATAACAATATCGCTGTTCTGCGTCTCGATCGCAGTGCAACAGGGGACCGACAACGGTCACTTCCTGCCGTTGTTTTTGTTGATCTCGGCCTCGATCTTTGCGGCAATGAACAACCATCAGTTTATTCCTGTGTTGGGCATGCGCTTGTCGATCTATGTGGTCGCTATATTATTCATCGCCGTTCGGGATGTCTGGATCGTCCGGCCCCCAATGAATTCAGAGATTTGGCTAAATCTATTCACCGTCATGTTTGTTTTAGCATTTATACTCGAGCTCGCGCGATCCTTTCTTACTGGATACTCTGTGCTCTTGAAGAACCGCCTTGCGCTGCAAATAGAACACAAGAACGCGCTGGCGGCGAGTGAAGCAAAAACGCGGTTCCTATCTACTGTCAGCCATGAGTTGCGGACACCTTTGACATCTATCAAGGGCGCGCTCGATCTTATTGAAATCGGCTCTGTCGGGGAAGTGCCCCATAAGATGACCCGCTTGCTGGGAATTGCACGCAGCAACAGCAGCCGGCTTATCGATCTGGTCGGGGATCTGCTTTTGCTACAATCGTCAGACGCGGGCAAATTCACCTTGAATCTGTCGGTGGTGGATTTGGGGTCGATTGTGAACAGCACAATCGACAATTTTCAACCCTATGCCAAGACATTGGGTGTCGAGGTAGAAGCCGATATTCCAGCTGATACTTTCTTTGTGAAAGGCGACAAAAAGCGCTTGAGCCAAGTCATCACCAACCTGCTGTCCAACGCCGCCAAATTCTCTGACACCGGTGGAACTGTGCGGGTTTCCCTATTTTGTGATGCTGGTAATTTGGTCATCTCTGTCCAGGATCAAGGCATCGGAATTCCAGATGGCAGCGAAGGCCAGATCTTTGAGGAATTCGGTCAGATCGATTCAAGCGACCAGCGCAAGTTCCAAGGAACCGGGTTGGGGTTGTCCATCTCGAAACGTATTGTCGAAGGGCATGGCGGTAGCATTGGCTACGACAGTGAGTTTGGTATCGGAACAACCTTCAAAGTCATTTTGGAATCAGCAGGCGAGGGGCTGGCGCCAATTGAGGCACCAGCCACCTATCACTCGGCGGCTTGATACATTGGCAGCTCAGATCTGATCGATCTGTAAGACTTGCCAACCTGCATATCAACGCATTCTGCTGAACGCTTGTTATGGCGCTGCCGCAAAACGCCCGCGGCAAAGTAAGACAGAATAGGCGTCACCAGACCCGCCTCAATGGTAATACGATCAATCCAAACCGATCCTGTCGGTGTCGGCTTGATCTGAATGTGATGGTGACAAGACCGGATGAGTGCACTTGTCTGCGTAGTCTCCAGCACGCGCGCGCATTGGCACAGCCTATCAATCCTGATCTGGTAATCACGTTGTTTGATAACACCAAATGCAGAGACGTCGGCGGTGTAAGTCGTCCCCTCCTCCATCTGAACTGCGGGCAAACCCTTGAAGGTCAGCGCGCCCGTGGACCCGTTCACGAGGTCAGAAAAATGGCTG
>JAPKCR010000462.1 GCA_026421135.1 Sulfitobacter sp.
ATACTCACCCGCTTCCTCGACTTCGACGGTGACAATGTCACCCACCGACAACCCTTCAAAACCTTCGTCGATGAACAGGTTCCCGTCGATCTCGGGCGCGTCAGCTTTGGTCCGGCAGGTTGCGGCGTCGCCGTCGATTTCGTCGATGATCACATCCATCCTGCGTCCGACTTTGGCCTGCAGCTTGGCCTCGGAAATGGCCTGCGCTTTCTCCATAAACCGGTTCCAGCGGTCTTGTTTGACGTCGGCGTCAACATGATCGGGCAGGGCATTCGACCGGGCACCAGCGACGTCTTCGTATTGAAAACATCCGACGCGGTCCAACTGCGCCTCGTCCAGCCAATCCAACAGGGTCTGGAATTCGGCCTCTGTCTCGCCTGGATAGCCGACGATAAAGGTCGAGCGCAGGGTAATGTCGAGGCACGTGTCGCGCCAGGCCGATATTTCGTCCAGCGTTTTGGCTGCGGCAGCAGGGCGGGCCATGCGCTTAAGAACATCAGGATGCGCGTGCTGAAACGGGATATCCAGATAGGGCAGCACCAGCCCGTCTGCCATTAGCGGAATTAGATTGCGTACATGCGGATACGGGTAGACGTAGTGCAAACGCACCCACGCGCCAAGCGACCCTAGATCACGCGCCAAGTCGGTGATGTGGGCGCGGTGTCCGCGATCTTCGGCATGTTTGATATCAACGCCGTAGGCCGAGGTATCCTGTGAGATCACCAACAGCTCTTTCACGCCGCTTTGCACCAGCTTTTCAGCCTCGCGCATGATCGCATGAGCAGGGCGCGATTGCAGGCGGCCGCGCATGTCGGGGATGATGCAGAACTTGCACTTGTGGTTACAGCCTTCTGAGATTTTCAGATAGCTGTAATGGCGCGGGGTCAGGCTGACGGCTTGGGCTGGCAGCAGGTCAATAAACGGATCGGGCGAGGGCGGAACAGCAGCGTGCACGGCATCCAACACTTGTTCGTATTGGTGCGGGCCAGTGACAGCTAGAATGCGCGGATGGTGTTCGCGGATGTAATCGGGTTCGGCCCCCAAACATCCCGTCACGATCACGCGCCCATTTTCCTTGAGCGCCTCACCAATCGCCTCAAGACTTTCGGCCTTGGCCGAATCGAGAAATCCGCAGGTGTTTACGATAACCGCATCGGCACCGGCATAGTCGGGCGATACACCGTATCCTTCCGCGCGCAGCCGGGTCAGAATCCGTTCGGAATCAACCAACGCTTTGGGGCAGCCAAGCGATACCATACCAATGGTAGGCTGGCCGGGGCGGGACGGGTTGCTGATTTTCGCTTTGGGTGCAAGATCAGGGCGTAGATTTGGTGGGTTTGTGCTCATGAAATGCGCTATAAGCCATGCAAAGGGTCTGCGAAAGGCCCTGCATCAGACAAGGAGACGGGCAGTGAAGTGGATTATCAGGCTGATTGGCTTAGTTTTGTTCATCGTGGTGGTGGCCGTGGGGTCATTGTTTTTGCTGCCCGCGGACAGAATCGCGCGTATTGCTGCGGATCAATTGCGCAACCTGACAGGGCGCGACGTTAAGATTACCGGCGATGTTGGCATCACATTTTGGCCCATCATCGGCGTAAGCGCGAGCGGGCTCGAGGTCGGCAACGCGTCATGGGCCAAGGAAGGCGCGATGTTGTCAGCGGCCAACGCGGCGATTGGTGTCGATGCGATGGCGCTAATCCGAGGCGAAATCAAGATAACCAACATCGAAGCGCAAAGCCCGACGATTCGGCTTGAGCACCGCAAAGACGGACGCGCGAGTTGGCAGTTCAGTGATGGCGGCAGCGATGCCCAGATTGAAACGACACCAACTGCCCCGGCAAGCACCCCGCGTCCCTTGACGATCCAGCGGCTGAATATCACTGATGCCACGCTGATTTATGATGCGGAGGGGGGTGATCTGGTCAGATACGAAGGCGTTGATCTGTCATTGGATTGGCCCGAGCATGCTGGCGATGCAGTCATTACCGCAGCACTGAGGCCTGCCGGTGAACGCGTAACGGTGCAGGCCACTATTTCACGGTTTGACCAATTCTTGAACGGCGACGTGCGCCCGATAACGGCGCGGCTGGATACCAAAGGCGGAGGCTTCACGCTGGCAGGGCGGGCTGGCTTAAACGGTGCGATCACGGGCGATCTGGTGCTCAAGATGCCGGACACCGGACGGTTCTTGGCGTCGCTTGGCGCTGGTGCTGTTGAATTGCCCCAAGGCTTGGGCCGCAGTGCCGACGTAAAGTTGCAGATGACGTTGACCCCAGACCGTCGCCTAGCCTTGCGCGAAATGACTGTCGATCTGGGTGGAAACACCCTGCGCGGAGCTGCGGATATAACACTGAACGGCACGCCCAACATTAACGCGCAACTGACCACTGGGTTGCTGAACCTCGCCGGATTTGCGGGAAGCGGGGAAAGTTCTGCAAGTGGGGGTACTAGTGCTGGTACCACAGCACCTGCGCAGGCGGGATGGTCTACGTCGCGGATCGATGCTTCGGGCCTTTCGGCCTTTAACGGGGATATCGCACTGCGCGCCGAAGGCGTTGAGCTAGGCACATTGACGCTGGGCCCCACGCGGGTGTTGTTGCGCAATGACAATGCACGGATGGTGGCAGAACTGCGTGAAATTAACGCCTATGGTGGCGTCGTCAGCGGCGAATTCGTTGTGAATAACCGCAGCGGTCTGTCTGTCGGCGGCAAGCTGGCGGCACGGGGCATCGAAATGCAGCCCTTGCTGATACAAACGGCAGGCCTGTCGCGGTTCAAAGGGACCGGCGATGCGGATTTGAACTTTCTGGGGGTTGGGCAATCCATTGATGCCATCATGCGATCGCTCAAGGGGAATGGCGCGGTTAACGTCGGGCGCGGAAGCATCGATGGAATCGATCTGGATGCCTTGATGGGCAATTTTGACGTAAAAGGCGGAACCACAGTGTTTGATTCCCTTGGTGCAACCTTTACGATTAATCAGGGGGTGTTAAGCAACAGCGATTTGCTGATGCTTTTGCCCAACTTTACCGCAACTGGTGTTGGCAACGTGGGGATTGGCGCACAAACCGTTGATTACACGGTCACGCCAAAGGCGCTGCGCGTAAACGGCGATCGGGGCTTTGCAGTACCCGTTCGGATTTTTGGCCCTTGGGCATCCCCCC
>JAPKCR010000463.1 GCA_026421135.1 Sulfitobacter sp.
TGCCCGATTCCGCCAAAGACGTCTTCTCGAACTGCGTTTTTGAGCCAACCCTGATCTGCGCAAAGTCAAAGTCGTCTGCCGACTGCTTAACAATTGTGCGCGACCCGTTTGCACCTGATAGTGACACGTTGAACGTAACGCTATCAGCAGAAGAGTCGGTGGGTTCAGGCTGGGTGGTAGGCTGTTGTACAGCAGGCTTTTCCGCAGCTTGCTCTTGGACAACAATTGGCTGCTCGACAACAGGCTCTTCAACAACAGGCTGTTCGACGACAGGCTGCTGAACGACTGGATTGCCAGGGTTATAGTCTGCGACCGTTGCGCCCTGGGTGTTGTTTTCGATTACGATATCACCGCCCAAACGGCTATAATCGGACGATACTGCTACTGGCGTTCTGTCGTTGTCAGAAAAATTGTTGTTACGAACAATAAAGTTCGAGACCGCAGCATCTGTTTGACCAGATGGAATACCCAGCAAATTGACGTCTGACCTATTCGTACCGATACCGGTATTGATGATCGTATTGTTTTCGATCACCAGCAAATCGCTAGGGCCTTTATAGTGGTCCGCAAAGTAAGCAACACCGCTTCCTCTTGCGTCTTCAATAAGGTTGTTACTGATAACGCCAGAACTGCGCACCGAAATACCGTTAGCATCGGTGGAATTTATGATGTGATTTCCGTCGATAAGGAAATCTGTGGCTTGGATGTACATGCCGTGCATCATGTTGGTTGTACCACCATTCAGACCGGTGGAATCAATTGTATTGTTAAGGATTTGAAGTCCGGGGTGATCAACACCCTTTGCTTTATCCTGTGCTGCGATAATACCATCGCGGCCGATATTGGTAAACGTGCTGTCTGCGATCACGACATCGGAAGTCGATCCCGTAGAGCTAAGCCTGATACCGTAGCCAGACACGTTCTCGAAAGTAACATTTTCGATGCGCAAGTTGTCGACGTTGCGGATCATCATGCCGTCGCCTCTTACGTCCTTGATTGTAACATTACGGATAAGTGTATTGTCCCACTCGGGTCCAATTACATCCATTGTTGATGTGAGTGTGAGGTTCTCGATTACTCGTGTGTAAGTTGCCATTACAGGCCTCCTGATTAATTTACCTATTCATGCTCTAATTGCGGACTATTCCTGCAAAGCATAAATCGACTGCTAGAGGTTAAGGGTCATACACGATGAACTCCTGCTGGATAGTTAATTTAGGTTAGTGACGAAAATATGGCTAAAACTTGCTGGTCTGTTGGCTGGATTATGCTAGTCGTCGAAATGTAACAGCCAATGCGACACTATTATTTAGCCACTATTTGTATAAGAACTCGTGTCTTCCAGACATCAAAGGCTCCCAATGAATACCAATATAATTAACCGCGGATTAGACGAGTTACGCGCGGTGCGTCGCCGCGCAAGATTGCTCTATTGGTCTGTGGCCATCTTTAGTTTCTTTGCGAATTTATTGATGCTTACCGGACCCTTATACATGTTGCAGGTCTATGACCGCGTCTTGGGCTCACGGTCAGAGGAAACGTTAATCGCGCTCTCTCTATTAGTAGTATTCCTATATGCGATGATGGGTGTCTTCGACTATGTGCGTGGCCGAATCATGGCGAGGATCGGGGCGCGGTTTCAGGTTGATCTGGACCGTCGCGTGTTTGACGCTGTTGTACGAAAATCAGCAGTCGCGCCGGATTTAAAGACAAACGCCGGGCTTCAAGACCTTGAAGCTGTTCAACGGTTAATCACGTCGTCTGTTATGGTGGCGGCATTTGATATTCCTTGGACGCCCATCTTTTTTGCCGCCATCTTCCTTTTCCATCCCATGCTTGGCTGGCTTGCCGTGGGTGGGGCGGTCGTTCTGATATTGATCACCATCGCAAATCAGGTGTTGTCACGTGACAGTCAGGCCAAGGCAGGACTGTCAGCACAGAAGGCCAGATCGATTTTGGATCAGATGCGAAACGAGGCTGAAACGGTTCAAGCCATGGGAATGCGCGACGCTACCTTTGAACGTTGGCAGTTGGCACGAGATGATGCGTTGGATCATCAGATGCGCGCGATAGATGTTGGTGGCACGTTTTCTTCTTTCAGCAAGACACTGCGCTTGTTTCTGCAGTCGGCCATGCTTGGTCTGGGCGCTTGGCTGGTCTTGGGCGATGAAATGACTGCGGGGGCTATTATCGCAGGGTCGATCTTGCTGGGGCGCGCCCTTGCCCCGATCGAAGTGGCGTTGAACCAATGGTCTTTGGTTCAACGGGCCCGCATAGGCTGGGATAATCTCGCGCTGTTGCTTGGCGCAGTGCAGCCCGAGCCGAGGCGTACAAAGTTGCCAAAGCCACGCGCCCGTCTAGAGGTCTTGGGCTTGACCGTCGTACCCCCGGGCGAGAACCGCGCGGCGCTCGAAGGCGTCAGCTTTGTCGTGGAGCCGGGGCAGGCCGTGGGCGTCATCGGTTCGTCTGGGGCAGGTAAGTCAAGTCTCGCTCGGACCTTGACCGGGGTCTGGGCCCCTACGGGCGGGTACGTGCGTTTTGATGGTGCTTCGTTGGAACACTACGGGTCCGAGACCCTGGGACTGCACATCGGCTATCTGCCGCAGCGCGTGCAATTGTTCGATGGGACAATCGCTGAAAACATTGCCCGACTTCAGGCTAACCCTGACGATGAAAAAGTGATCGCCGCAGCCAAACTTGCCGCGGCCCATGAACTGATATTGGAGCTGCCAAATGGATACGACACTGTTGTAATGGCTGGAAAAGTGCGCTTGTCCGGCGGACAGATGCAGCGGATCGGGCTTGCACGTGCTCTTTATGACGATCCGGCAATTGTTGTTCTGGATGAACCAAACTCCAACCTAGATAATATCGGCTCGCAGGCCGTAAATCACGCAATCCGACAGGTAAAGGAAAGCGGTCGATCGGTGTTGATCATGGCACACCGGCCAGCCGTGATTCAGGAGTGTGACACACTTTTGGTTTTGGAGAGCGGTAAGCGTGTGGCCTTCGGTCCAAAAGACGAAGTCTTGGAAGATATGGTTTCCAACCATAAACAAATCCGTACGAGATCAATTGGTATGGCGGGGGTAGCATGATTTACGCAAGCGCAAAAAAATGGCCCGCGGGGCGCCCGCTGATTATCGGTTTTGTCTGTTT
>JAPKCR010000464.1 GCA_026421135.1 Sulfitobacter sp.
CGCGGACAGAAAACGGTCGCCCCGCGTCGAAATCTGCATTGTGAACAAACTGGATAGGCAAGCCGTCAAGGGCGGCTTCGATTCTATCGGATTCAAATCCTGTAACGACGTATACCTGACCGTTCAAGGCTGCAATGTAGGTTTCAACGACGTGCTGGATCATCGGTTTGCCGTGGATTGGCAACAGCAATTTGTTGCGATCTTCCATGCGCCGCGACAGACCTGCAGCCAAAATGATCGCTCCAAAACTATCCATTTCGGGCGACTTTTACGAAAAGATCACGTTTAACCTTTGTCAGTTCCGCAAGAATAGACAGCGCGATTTCGGCAGGTGTGACAGCGCCAATATTCAGTCCAGCGGGTGCCCGGACAGCTGCGATTAGTGATGGATCGATACCTGCCGTGATCAGCTTTTTGGACAGGCTCGCAAACTTTTTGGAGCTGCCGACAAAGGCGACGTATTCAGTAGGATCAGCCAACCCTGTATTCAACGCTGCGAGATCGTCTTGGCCTTGCGTTGCAATCACAAGATACCGTGCGCGATTAGGTGTGCGTGCGTTCAAAGGGGCATCCACGCTAACAGCTGCGACGGCCCAACCAAACTGCGGAGCAAGCTCTATCAGCTTTTCAGCCACTGGGGATTCGCCAAAGACCAGCAAATCAGGCGCGGGAAGGTAAGGTTCAATAAAGATGTCGATGGTACCTTTGGACGGGCATCCGTTGCGTGCAAAATGGACGCCACCAATGTCATCGCCTGCACGCACACCCTTTTCCGTCAGGTCCTCTTGTGGTGCGACCGAGATTAATTGGGGCTGTCCTGTCGCATAGGCCCTCAAGGTCGCGTCCTTGATCGCCCCGCGTACACAGCCGCCACCAAGCCACCCTTCAAGAATAGTTCCATCTTCGCGCATCAACGCCTTGGCACCGGGTTTGGCTGAAGTGGTTCCAGCAGTGCGTACAATCGTGGCTATGGCGAAACAGTCTTCGCCCTCATTCAATCCGTGGTCCATTATCTGTTTGGGTGTCATAGCCGCTCCATTTCGGTCTCGAGCGCTGCCAAGTCGCCCAGAGTATTGGCTGCGCGAAACAGATCCAGATGTGGCAAGGCTCCAGCCATCGCCTGCGCTGTCGGCTCATAATCGTCCCAGCCTTTGAGGGGATTAAGCCAGATGATCTTGCAGCCGCGTTTTTTCAAGCGGGCGAGCGCGTTGGAAATCCCATCAGGTGACGCGGTGTCATAGCCGTCGGACAGGATAATAACGACCGTTCGGTTATCAACGAAGCGACGGCCATAGGTGCTTGCAAACGCATCAAGACTCTCCGCAATCTTTGATCCACCCGCAAAACCTTCGGCCAGCAAAGACAATCGCGCCAACGCGCGCAGTGCATCCTTGTCGCGCAAGGCCTCGGTAATCCGTACAAGGCGGGTGTGAAAGAGATAAGCATCAGCACGAGAATCGGCGCGCATTAGGCCTGCAAGGAACGCAAGAAAAATACGTGAGTAGACGGTCATCGAACCCGACACATCGCAGATCGCCGTGATCCGCAGGGTGCGGTCAGGCCGCTGACGTTTGGGCAAAACGAAGGGTTCGCCGCCCGTCGCAAGGCTTTTCCGCATCACTTTTCGAAAGTGGATTTGAACCCCTTTGCGCGCGGCTTTTCGACGACGTGATCGCCGATCTCTCAGTGCGGCCCCAAGGCGCAGCGCGATCTTTTCAGCCTCGGCGATATCTTCGGGGCGGACAAGATCGCGAAGGTCTTTCTTAAACAGGTTGGTCACATCCATTGCAACCAATTTGCCCTCACCGTCGCTTTCGGATTCGCCATCGACACCGTCAGGGGCGCTTATGTCGCCCGTGCCACTGCTGGCCTCTTCACTTGCTTCGCGACTGGATTGTACGTTTTCGCTTTGACTTGGGTTCGCTGTCGCGGTCACGCGGGTTTTGACACGCCCGCCATTCATCCAAAAGCTGTTGAACAACCCGTCGAATTGCGCGGCTTCTTCGGTGCAGCCGGTAAACACAGATTTCAGTGCGCGGCGCGAATCGTACGGGTTTGCCGCGTTGATATGGGTCAAGGCATCCAGTGCCGCGCCCGTTTCACCAACACCAAGCCGTAAGCCGTTGTCACGTAGATGCGCAACAAATCCGGCCATTCGGGCGGCAGGCCCAGGATCGCGGGCGGCAAATTTGGTCACAAGGCTCATGCGGCTTTGCCTGCCAAACGTTGTGCGATTTCTGTTGGAATCGCGTCACGGTCCATTTGCGTTTTTAACAGGGTCGTCAGCGTCGCCTGCAAAATCGCCGGATCGGTCGTCAGATCGGCCACGCCAAGCCCCATCAATGCAGCGGCAAAATCAAGCATCTCGGCAATACCCGGTTTCTTTTCCAGCTCCTGTTTGCGCAAGGCCTGAACGAACCCTACGATCTGCGCGCACAGGCGATCGGTAATATCAGGATAGCGCGTGATCAGGATCGCAAGCTCGGTATCGTGATCGGGATAGGGCACGTGGGCGTACAGGCAACGACGGCGCAATGCATCGCTTAGATCGCGCGTACCGTTCGCCGTCAGGATAACCATCGGCCGCGTTGTCGCAGTGATTGTGCCCATTTCGGGAATAGTCACCTGAAATTCTGACAAAATTTCGAGCAAGTATGCCTCGAACTCTTCGTCGGCACGATCAATCTCGTCGATCAGCAGAACCGGTGCTTTGTCTTGGCGGATCGCCTTGAGCAGCGGGCGTTCAAGTAGAAATTCGTCTGAGAATATCCTTGCTTCAACAGTTTTACCCGTCTCCCCATCTTCAGAAGCTGCGCGGATTGCCAGTAGTTGACGTTGATAATTCCATTCGTAAATTGCCTGCGCGGCGTCCAGGCCCTCATAGCACTGCAAACGGATGAGCTGGGTATTTTGAACAGCCGCCAAGACCCGCGCAACTTCGGTTTTGCCAACGCCAGCGGCCCCTTCCAAAAGCAAAGGGCGGCCCAGCGACAATGACAAATGCAGCGCCATCGAAAGATCACCAGAGGCGATATATCCCTGATCGGCCAAAGCCGTTTGTAACGTTGTCCAAGTCATCGTTGTCCTCCTAGACGATGCGGGCCGCGCAAGGCAGCCCGCATCAAAACCTTAATCGTGCATACCAAGATTGTTGGCTG
>JAPKCR010000018.1 GCA_026421135.1 Sulfitobacter sp.
CTTTTGTGCCGAAAATACCTGCCGCGGTCGCGCGCTTTAGCAGGGCGTCCAGATCCGGCATCGGCTTTAGCAATTGGACGCCATTGACCTCGTCCTCAAGACCCTTATCGATTTTCAGAAAGGGCACTACACCGCGGTCATTCCACAACACGTCGGCCACAGGCTTGCCGTTGATCTTCTCATCCATTGTGCGTTCAAACAGGATCGCGCCAAGCACTTTGTCACTGGTGAAATCATCCGCCAAAATGATCCGCGCACGCATGTCGTGCATGGCTTGGAACATCTCGGCGTCGCCTGAGTAATCCGTCGGCTCAACACCATACAAGCTTAGCGCTTTGGGGGTTGATCCGCCGGACTGGTCCAAGGCCGCTACAAATCCCTTGCCGGTCGCCATTTGTGTGCGTTGTGCGTCTGTTGTGCTCATGGTGGTGCAGGCCCTAATTGATTCCGTTTCGAATGTTCTAATGCATCTGAACGCCCGAAGATATATCGTTAGCGTCGGACAAGGCGCAGCCAGATACCATCTTTTGACCTTACCGTCAGATGGGCGACGGGAACTGGTACTTGTGACGGGGTGGCTTCCACCCGGTAATCCCGCAAAAGCCGCGACAGGATTAACGGACCTTCGATCATCGCAAACCCGGCACCCGGACAAACCCGCGCGCCCGCGCTGAATGGTAGATAGGCCTCGCGTTGGCATTTTTGACCATTTTCGGTTTGCCAACGCGCGGGATCAAAGCCGTCAGGGTTGTCCCACAGACGTTCTTGTCGGTGCAGATGCCACGGGCTGATCACCACCTGCGCACCCGCTTTTACAGGGCGGCCGCGAAACTGTTCGGGGCATGAAGCCTCACGGACCATCATGGGCACTGGTGGGTACAACCGAAGCGCTTCGCGAAACACATCCCGGCTTAGCCGCAGTTTCGACATCACTGAAAAATCGCAGACGTCCATCTGCTGGGCCTCCTCGGCCAGCTTGTCTTGCCATTCTGGATGAGTAGCCATCAAATACAGCGTCCACGCAAGGGCCGACGCGCTCGTTTCGTGGCCGGCCAGAAAAAAGATCGCGACCTGATCAACCATCTCCTGTGTGCTAAAGGTATCGCCATCTACGGGATCTGCGGTCGTCATGATTTTGGTCGCCAAATCCTGCGGTGCTGTGCCTTTGGCAATCTGGGTCATGCGGTCTTCGGTCAACTGTGTAATCAGTTGCCGTATCTTTGCTGCACTTGTCCGCGTGTCTTTGCGAAATAGACGTGGCAGCCAACGTGGCAGCGGAATGAAGGCGGCAATATTCAGAATTGGCTGGCTGCGCTGATAGGTTTTGAACTCTTCAAACACGTCTCGCGCAATATGATGTTCAATAGGCAACGAAAACAACGTGCGAAAGATCACGTCAGCTGCCGCGTGACTGGTTTCAGCCTCGATCTCGATCACTTTCCCGGCCTGCGGCTCCAGCCGTTTGACCATCGCTTCTGCCGCATCCCACATCGCTGGAAAGCTGTCGCGCAGCCGCCCTCCTTCAAAGGCCGGGTCGATAATACGCCGCTGGCGCTTCCATGTCTTTCCATTCGTCAAAAACACCGAATTACCCAACAGCGGGCGCAACCCCTCGCCGATACGGTCGGATTTCGGGAAATCATCGGGCCGCTCTTACAGCACCGCTTTAATCAGATCAGGTTGATTAATCAGATAGCTACGGAAGAACGGCGTTTTGAATTCCGCCATCCAGGCGCGATACAGACGCGCAGGTTGCGCCGATAGAATGTCTTGGCGAAACAGCTTGGCATAGCGCCAGAGCGACACCTTTTCTGGCCGGCTGTCTGGTTTGGGCGGCAACGTCATGACGCGGTCGAGGTGAATTTATTCACCGGTTTTAAGATTCGTGATTTTGACGCAGGCCGGTGAGCATAGCGGTCAGCAAGGGAAAGAGGGCCTGCCGTGATCTGGAAATAATCATAATCTTTAGGCGCGTCGAATGCGCAAAGATACTGAAAGTGCAGACGGAAGAACCGCCAGCGCAATTCCTTCCACCGCGCAGGGCTAAGCGATTGCGTGAAGGCCGCCGAGAAGACCAGCGGCCATTTCTTGCCTTCAGGGGCGACACCGGACACCGACACAGGATCACACAGCGCAAAGGCACAGCCGTCGCCAGGAGCCGTTACATCAACCCATGTCAGTTCATCCCGCTGGGAGAGATACCGAAGATCGTCACGCAAGCGGTGCGCGTCGCGCAGAAAGGACACCATCGGCACCACCTGCCCTAATGTCAAAAAGCCCAAATCCGGCCCCTTCTTAGGCACTAACCCCGCCCGCACCAGATCGGCTAGAATAGACACCCCTAAATGCGCGCCAGATGAATGTCCGACGACCAGAACCTCGTCCACATCGGATTTCAGCGCGGCGGCAATGACCTCGCCAAAGTCGGCCATGCGGCTTTCAAGGGCAGGAGAATATTCCCCCAGCGTCGCTGCCCCGTAGGCATAGTCATGCATCAGGTAATAGGCGAAAAACTTGCCGTCCTGCTTTTTGAACCATTTCAGTACCGACCAGCCGATAAACACGCCACAAGCCGCGACGATGCCCCTGAACCAGAATGGTCCGCCGAAATAGGTCAGTGCCGCAAACACCACCCAGCCGGCAAGTATTGCAATCAAAAGCTGTAACAGCAACATGCCCACCGGATACAGCGCTGCGATCACCGGCCCCTTGCGCAGCTTCATCAGCCGCCACAATGCGCCCGACGCGATATAGACCCACGCGGTTTGAACCAACTGACCGTATGTTGCTAAAATCGAGTTGCTCATCGAAGTGCGTACGATGTCGGACCAGACCATCACTTCGACCTGCGCATCAACCTGCACGCCGTCGATTTCGGCATCAACGGACCAACCGTAATTACCCTTGGTGGTTTTTTGTTTCAAACTGATGGAATAGCCGGAAATCTGCGCCTGATCCGCAGATTCCTTGCGATACAGTTCACGGTACCGGCGGGGGTGGATTGGATCATAGCCCGGAATATAGAAGACCCGGCGGCGTCTGACTGTCTGTTCGTTTTCTGCGGCCATGTCCCACCTGTCATTCGCATCAGCTTAGACAGTTTTTCGGGCAAGAGTAAGGCGCCTAGCCAAGCGATCCGAGGGCTGGAAAGTTTTCAAGCAACCAGAACGAAAACGCCGAGAACGCACCGGTCAAAAGCGCAAGGCCGACAAGGATCAGCAATACGCCCATGATCCGCTCGATCAGCTTCATATAGGGCTTGATCCGGTTCATTAGCAACGTGGCGCGGGTGATGAACATCGCGGCCAGCAAAAACGGAATGCCAAGGCCTGCAGCATATACCCCAAGCAGCATAGTACCGCGGGCGACCGATGCCTCGGATGCGGCCAATGATAGTATCGCGCCCAACTGCGGCCCGATGCACGGCGTCCAGCCAAAAGCAAAGGCAAGGCCTAACACGTAAGCCCCGAACGACGACCCGCCTTTGTCGCCCGCATCCAAACGCGCCTCTTGGTCAAGAAACGGAATACGGAAAACGCCAAGAAAATGCAGGCCGAATACAATCACGACGATACCTGAAAGACGGGCGAAAAGCACTTGATTCTGAAGGAAAAACACCCCGAATGCCGAAGCGGTGAACCCCAGGATCAGGAACACGGTGCTAAGCCCCATAACAAAGAACAGCGCCGCAATAACCGCCTTGCGCCGTGCCGATTGCACACTGGACATATCGTTCAGGGTAACGCCGCTCATATAGGCCAGATAGGGTGGCACAATCGGCAAAACGCAGGGACTGAGGAAACTGATAACCCCCGCCGTCAACGCGATGAAGATGGCGGGTAAAAGCCCCGCGTCAATCAGATCAATTCCAAACATATGGCACCTTTACTGCGCTTTGCAGGTGGCGTCACGCCCTGTTCCACGGACCTGCGTCACAAGGTTGTGGACGCATTGAAACATCTGCCTTATCTGAGGCTTATGAATGATGAAAATATCCTTGATGCAACCGGGTTGCTTTGCCCACTGCCCGTGCTCAAAGCGCGCAAACGTCTGCAAGGTCTCGCCTCTGGCGCGATGTTGAAAGTGCAGGCGGATGACCCCGCCGCCATCATTGATATCCCGCATTTTTGCGCCGAGACAGGGCATGAACTGGTTAGCCAAAATCTGGACACGACACCCCAGATCTATGTGATCCGCAAAAAATAGTTTGCATGCAGAACGAAAAAGGCAGACCCGAGGGCCTGCCTTTTCTCGTGTGTCAGCAGATTAAGATCCGCCGAGTGACCACCATCCGCGCCGTTTTGGCTTGGCGGGTTTTTTCACAACCTTTTCAGGCTCAGGAGCGACCGTTTGATCCGGTACTTCCTCAACCACTGGATCAGGTCTTACCTCTTGGGCCGCAGGCACCTCAATCGGAGCTGCGATAGGCACTTCGACAGGTGCCGGCTTTTCCTCTACCGGGGCAAGCTCGGGCGTGGGGGTCGGCGTTGAATCCGATGCCGGAGCAGGCTTTTCCTCGGACTTGGCGGCCGGCTTTTCCTTGGCTGTCTTCGCAGGTTTGGCTGGCTTTTCCGGTTTGTCTTCGGCTGCAACCTTGGGTTTGGCCTTACTACGGGTCCGCTTTTTCGGCGCAGGCTTTTCGTCGGCTTTGTCTTCGGGTGACTCTACCGCGTCTGAGGTTGCGGTTGCATCCGCGCTCTCGGTCTCGGCGGCCGCTTCGACTTTGGGCTTGCGGGTCCGGCTGCGACTACGCTTAGGCTTTTCCGCCGGCGCGTCCTGAGCATCTACCGAAGCTTCTTCCGCTTCAGCAGGCGCTTTATCCGCATTAACAGCCTGTGGCTGATCGCTGTCAGCCTTTTCGGTATCTGCACCGTTGTTTTCGCCGCTGTTGTCACCGTTGGCCGCATCATCTCCGTTTGACTTGCCGCCCCGCTTGCGCCGACGCCGACGACGGCGCTTGGGTTTGCCTTCGCCATCATTGTCGTCTGCGTCACTGTCATGGCCACGGGTATTGCCATTTTTCGGTGCGCTGTCTTCGACTTCATCTTCGGTCTCGACAACAGTGTCGTCTTCTTGTTCGTCGATCTCGTCCATCAGGCTGGTGTCAACCGACACGACATGTTCGACCGCTGTCACCACACGGGTTGCAGTCTTAAACTTTTCGATCTTGAAATCGGGGCTGACCAATGTCGGATCGCCTTCGATCCGCACGGACATGCCATAGCGACCCTCGATATGGAGGATATGCTCGCGCTTTTGGTTCATCAAGAAGTTGGCAATGCCGACGGGCGCTGTAACCAGCACCTCGCGGGACCGTTTACGTGTACCTTCTTCTTCGATTTCGCGCAGAATCGACAGTGCCAGATTATCATCCGACCGGATCAGACCGGTACCATGACAGGTGTGACACGGCTGGGTAGTTGCCTCGATCATACCGGGACGCAGACGCTGGCGCGACATTTCCATCAGACCAAAGCCCGAAATGCGACCCACTTGGATGCGCGCACGGTCGGTCTTGAGCTTGTCCTTCATCATCTTTTCGACGGCGATGTTATTGCGACGCTCGTCCATGTCGATAAAGTCGATGACAATCAGCCCCGCCAAATCGCGCAGACGTAACTGTCGTGCAACTTCGGCGGCAGCCTCAAGATTGGTCTTGGTTGCTGTCTGTTCGATCGACCCTTCCTTGGTGGCCCTACCCGAGTTGACGTCGACCGCAACCAAAGCTTCGGTCACACCGATCACGATATAGCCGCCAGATGGCAGCTGAACCGTGGGGTTAAACATGCCCGACAGATAGGATTCTACCTGATAGCGCGCAAACAGCGGCATCGTTTCGCTGTACAACTTCACGTTTTTCGCATGCGACGGCATGATCATTTTCATAAAGTCTTTGGCGATGCGATAGCCACGCTCGCCTTCGACAAACACTTCGTCGATGTCACGGTTATACAGGTCGCGGATCGACCGTTTGATCAGGTCGCCCTCTTCATAGATTTTGGCGGGGGCGATTGATTTCAACGTCAACTCGCGGATTTGCTCCCACAGACGTTGCAGATATTCATAGTCGCGCTTGATCTCGGCCTTGGTGCGCTGCGCACCGGCGGTACGCACGATCAGGCCAGCGCCCTTGGGCACCTGGATTTCGTTCGCGATCTCTTTTAGCTTTTTGCGATCTGCCGCGTTCGTAATCTTGCGGCTGATCCCACCCCCGCGCGCCGTGTTCGGCATCAAAACGCAGTAGCGGCCCGCCAGCGACAGGTAAGTCGTCAGGGCAGCGCCTTTATTGCCGCGCTCTTCCTTTACGACTTGAATCAACAGGATCTGACGTACTTTTACGACTTCCTGAATTTTATAACGCTTGGGACGTGGCTTGCGTGCAGGGCGCAAGTCATCTTGGTCATCATCATCCGCAACAGATTCGATGCTGTCATCTTTTGATGATGCATCCTTGGCTTGTGGCTTCGACGTCCCGTTGTCGTCGGCGTCGTCTTCATCCGCATCGATGTCATCAGCATCCGCTTCCAGATCATTCTCGTCCTGATCAGGCTCTTCAACGGGTGTCTCTGCGACACGCTCCATCGGCGAAGACCCTTCGTCCACGTCGTCCAGATCGACAGTCTGCATGCCGTCGATCTGATCACTGTCAGCCTCTTTGCTGGCAATGGCGTCATCGCTGACGGTTTCCTCGGCCTTTGGCTTGGCACGGCTACGCGAGCGGGTGCGGCGCTTGGGTTTTTCGTCGTCATCTTCCTTGGCGGCCTGCGCTTCTGCATAGGCACGCTCTTCCTCCATCAGCGCGATACGATCGGCGACGGGGATCTGGTAATAATCGGGGTGAATTTCCGAGAACGCCAAGAAACCATGGCGATTTCCACCATAATCAACAAAGGCCGCCTGCAACGAAGGCTCTACCCGCGTGACTTTCGCGAGGTAAATGTTGCCGGCTAGCTGGCGTTTATTCTCTGATTCAAAGTCAAATTCCTCGACCTTGTTTCCGTCAACCACAACAACGCGAGTCTCCTCAGCGTGGGTGGCATCGATAAGCATTTTCTTAGGCATAATTCCATTTTGCACAGCTGCGCACGCAAGCGTCCCGGTGGGGCACCGCGCGGCAGGGTATGTCTTGTCAGGGCGATAGGTGACGCGGCTAAAACAGGGCCCAAAAGGCCGCCTGTCTGTCTGCTCGTGGCGTCTGCGCGCGTCATCGCGGTTCTTCTCCGACGTGAAAGGCACTTTGGTGCGGTTCACATCCATTAATTACTGCATTTGATCAGGGCCTTGGCCCATGCCATCCGTCAGCGGTTCTCTGGCCTTTTTTAAGGGCCTCATCGGTCTGCCTGGACACCGGTGACCGGGTAACCGAGGCAGCGAAACTTTCAAAGGGCCTGTGATTATGCGTCAAAACGCAATCGACCCTCTCCCCAATTAAAGGCAGAAGCAGTCAAATGACAATGGTCAATCGCTTCGAAGCGCCGTTTGGCTTGTATCAAATTGGACACATGGCCTTCGCTTGACATCACGCCCCCGTGTGGGAAACAGTCACATCGGCCCCTTTGGTCGAAATTAGGATTGGGCCTTTCTTTGGCCGCCCCCCGGAAACAAGGAAGATACGATGCACTTTTCCCTGCGTTTTGCGCTTTGCCTGCCCTTCATTGCGCTTGCTGCCTGCGAAGATATGGCTGCCGCTAGCGATCCTGCGGCACGGGCCGAACTGGCATCCCAGAGGAGTTGCATTCGTGCGGTTCAAAAACACACCGGCGTGTCTGGCGGAAAGATCAACACGACCATTCCGATTGTAGAGACCAACCAGTACATCGTCGATTTGCCCGGCAAGGCCCCTTGGACTTGCTACACAGACGAAACCGGTGCTGCGAAGCAGCTAATCGAGACGCGGCTGTAACAGCGCACCCCACTTAGACCAATAATGTCAGCGTTCAGAGATAATCTGAGCGCTGCAAGCCATATTTCGCCATCTTTTCATTCAAGGTCCGGCGCGGCAGGCACAATTCATCCATCACGCTGGCGATTGATCCCTTGTGGCGACGCATGGTGTTGTCGATCAACATCCGCTCGAACGCCTCAACATATTCCTTAAGCGGCTTGCCATCCGTGGTCATCACCGGCTGCATTTCCTCGTGATCGGTCATCAGCAAGGACGCTATAGACCCGGACCCGCGCCGCGATTGCAGAACAGCACGTTCAGCGACATTGATCAGTTGGCGCACGTTGCCCGGCCAAGGGGCCTGCAAAAGTTGCGCGGCTTCCTGTGCTGAAACCTGTGGTGCTTCGCAGCCGTATTCGTCCGCGAATTCCTCGCTCAGGCGTGTGAACAGCGTCAAGATATCCTCGCCGCGCTGGCGCAGCGGTGGAACTGTGATGCGCAACGCCGCCAAGCGGTAAAACAGATCAGATCGCAGCGCGTCTTCTGATGTCCGTCCGGCTTCTTGCAGGTTCGAAATTGCAACAATCCGAGTTTCGGCAGGCGTGCCTTGCTCATTGATCGCACTCAACAGACGCGCTTGCAGGGTTTCGCTCAGCGCCTCGATCCCCTCAAGTACCAGCGTACCGCCGCGGGCCTCTTCAATCGCAGGCAGTTGCGCGTCTTCGGGCATCATTGGCCCAAACAAACGTTTGCTTAGCGCGTCTTCCTCTAGTGCGGCACAGCTGACCAGCACGAATTTCTTGCCCGCCCGTGATCCAACAGCGTGCAACGCATGTGCAACAAGCGTCTTGCCCGTACCGGTTTCGCCGTCGATCAACACGTGACCATCCGCCTGCCCCAGATCAAGGATATCCTCGCGCAGACGTTCCATTACCGGCGACCCGCCGATCAGCTTTTTCATCAGTTGACTGCCGTCCGACAGCTCACGGCGCAGGGCACGGTTGTCCATCACCAGTCGACGCGCACTCGTGGCTTTTTTGGCAAGCTCGCTCATGCGGTCGGGGTTGAACGGCTTTTCAAGGAAATCAAACGCACCGACGCGCATCGCCTCGACCGCCATGGGCACATCGCCGTGGCCAGTGATCATAATCACCGGCAACGCGCTGTCGCTGCCCATCAGTTTTTTCAGGAATTCCATCCCGCCCATGCCCGGCATCTTGATGTCGGAAATTACAATACCCGGATAATCCGGTCCCAACTTTTTCAACGCGTCTTCGGCACTTGGAAAAGTTTCGGTGTCATAACCAGAAAGGGCCAACCATTGGCTGATCGACTGCCGCATATCTTGTTCATCGTCAACAATCGCGATTTTCATTGCTTGGGCCATAATTTACTCTGCCGCCTGTGTGTTCTCTGTGCTGGCCATAATGGGCAGCTGCATTTCAAAAACCGCGCCGCCGTTCTGGCCATTGCGCGCTGTCAGCCTGCCACCTAGTTCGGTCACAATACCGGACGATATAGCAAGCCCCAACCCGACACCATCGCCAGGCTGCTTGGTCGTGTAGAACGGTTCGAACAACGCTTCGAGATCTTCGATGCCCGGGCCGTTGTCCCGCACGGTCAAGGTGGCGGTTTCGCCAGCCGACAACATAATCTCGACCTTGGGGTTCCGTTCTGATTTGGTGGCATCAAGTGCATTACGCAAGAGGTTGACCAACACTTGTTCCACACGCATCCGGTCTCCGAGCACCTGCACAGGGGCATCCGGTAGGATTCGGTTGATCTGGACCTGACGCTGGCGCAATTGCGGCTCCATCATCGAAAGCGAAGACGCCAGCGCGTCGCGCATATCAAAGGGTGAGAAACTCTCCTGGCCCTTACGGGCATAGCTTTTCAGCTGGCGTGTGATCGCGCCCATGCGCTCGATCAGATCGTCGATACGGCCAAAAGACGACAGGGCCTCGTCCAGCCGGTTGCGGCGCATCAACAACCGCGCGCCCGCCAGATATGTTTTCATCGCTGCCAAGGGCTGGTTCAACTCGTGGCTCACTGCGGCCGACATTTCGCCCAAGGCCGCAAGCTTGCTTGACTGCTCAAGTGTTTGTTCGGCCACGGCCAATGTTTCCTGCATGCGTTTGCGTTCAGCAATCTCGCGTTGCAGCGCCACGTTCAACGCCCGCAGCTCGGCGGATTCACGCTGAAACAGGGCCGCCTTGCCCGCCGTGCGACGGCTAAGCGCGTAAAATGTCAACGCCAACAGGATGGCAAAGCCCATTACTTCAAGCGCCAGAACACCGTTTACCTTTTCGCGAACCGACGCATAGGTCGTATAGCTGGTGATCCGCCACCCGCGAAACGGGATGCGCGATGACAGACGCATCACGGCCTCGCCTTGCAAATAGGCATCGGGGGGCAAGGCCGTCCAATCCGCTGTCGCCTTAATCGCGCGCTCAATGGCGCTTTGCGGGGTCTGGTTTGAAAGGGCTTCGGTTTCGGTCAACCCCCGCCAACGCGGCTCAGTTGCCATAATGATATGGCCTGTACTGTCCGTGACGATCACGGCATCCGAAATGCCGGCCCATGCTCGCTCGAACCGCTGCAAATCAACCTCGGCCGCGATCACCCCAAGGGTTGTGCCGCCTTCTTGAATACGGCGCGAATAATAGAACTGATAGCCGCCTGTTTCGCGCGGAATCACGCTGAACACGGTCGAGTTCGAGCGCAAGGCGTCGACAAAGTATGCGTCAGTCCGGTGCGATGCCCCTAAACGGTTGCGGTCTGTCGCCGCCACCATCCGCCCGTCAATATCATAAAGCATCAAAGATGCAGCACCGATTTCTTCAACAAACGAGATAAGCCGCTGTGTGGAAAGGGAATAATCAGATTGGATCAACGCCTGTATCAATGCGGGATCGCGGGCCAGAAGCTGTGGCACAATTGCGTTCTGCCGCAGTTCGGCCAGCAGGTTGCCGCTGTAAAGCGCAATACGCAGTTCAGCCCGGTTGCGGGTGCTGTCGGTAAACCGATCCGTTAGTAGCTTGTTCGTAATCGAAATTGTGGCGACAGCAATCACCAGCAATAACACCAAAGCAAGCCGGACACGCCAGCTGACTGAAATGGAATTGGCGCTTGAGGGCATAGACTTGGTCATAGGGCCAATCTACGCAACCTCAGTCAGGCACTCAAGTCACGCTGTGACCAAAGCCCCTGCCAATGCGCGGAAGAGCGCCACCCCGTCGGTGCCGCCATGCACCGGATCTGCCATCCGCTCGGGATGCGGCATCATGCCAAGCACGCGCCGGTTGGCAGACAGGATGCCCGCAATATCGGCCTGCGCCCCGTTCGGGTTGTCCTCATAGGTGAAGGCAACGCGGTCTTCGGCCAGCAGTTCGGTGATCGTGTCTGGATCCGCGTAATAATTGCCATCATGGTGTGCGATCGGGATGTTGATCACCGCCCCCGCATTATAACCGGATGTAAAATCACTGTCGGACGTCGCTACATTCAGACCAACGGTCTTGCAAATGTACTTTAGCCCCGAATTGCGCAGCAGCGCCCCCGGAAGCAGCCCGGTTTCGGTCAACACCTGAAAGCCGTTGCAAATTCCCATAACATAGCCGCCACGTTTCGCATGGGCAGCCACTTCGCCGCAAATCGGCGAATTTGCAGCAATCGCACCGCATCGCAGGTAATCGCCATAGGAAAAGCCACCCGGAATGCCGACAATGTCGACGCCCTCGGGCAGAGATGTATCCTTGTGCCAAACCATCGACACTTTGGCACCCGCTGCCTCGAACGCTACCGCCAGATCACGGTCACAGTTTGAGCCCGGAAAAACAATGACGGCTGCATGCATCAGATCATCTCCACGCTGTAGGATTCGATCACCGTATTGGCGAGCAGTTTTTCGCACATTGCCTCGACATCGGCCTCTGTTGCATCCGAATTCAGGTCCAGTTCAATCACTTTGCCCTGCCGCACGCCTTTGACGCCGTCAAACCCCATCGCTCCAAGCGCGTGGCGCACGGCCTCGCCTTGTGGATCCAGAACACCTGTCTTCAACATCACATGCACCCGTGCTTTCATGGCGCGTCCCCCTGCTTCATTTTGCAAAATAAACTCATATCCAACGTCAGCCTCAGTTGATCAACGTCGGTTTCATCATCGGTGTCGACGTCTTGGGCATCACACCCAAACGCCTTGCCACTTCGGTATAGGCATCCGCCAGCGACCCCAGATCGCGGCGAAACACATCCTTGTCCAATTTCTGGCCGGTTTCCATGTCCCACAGACGGCAGCTGTCAGGGCTGATCTCGTCTGCGATGATCAAGCGTTGGAAATCACCATCGTAAACGCGGCCGACCTCGATTTTGAAATCCAGCAACCGGATGCCAACGGCCATCATTACGCCAGACATAAAATCATTAACGCGCAACGAGAGGCTCAGGATGTCTTCCAT